>NZ_JBDJLM010000012.1:0-95032 GCF_039673365.1 Pseudomonas sp. TWI923
GGCTTGCCCCGCGATGGCCTGCAAACAGCCCGAAGATGAGCCACGATCCTCGCCGCCAGCGCCTGTCAGTCACCTGATGCGTGCATTACAGATTTGTCAGGCAGGCGCCTCGGCGTTGTCCAGGTCACGCATCAGCAGGCCGAACTCCAGCGACACCTGCTCGGGGATCGGCAGGTACACCACGTGGCCATCGCCGGGTGCCACTTCGATTGCCTGCTGCTGGCGGTCGTGCAGGCGGTGCAGGTCGAAGTGGTAGTTGCCACGCGGAGTCATCAGCTCCAGGTGGTCGCCCACGGCGAAGCGGTTCTTCACTTTCACTTCGGCCAGGCCGTCAACCCGCACGCCAGTCAGCTCGCCCACGAATTGCTGGCGCTCGGACACCGAATTGCCGCGCTGGTAGTTCTGGTACTCGTCGTGCACGTGGCGGCGCAGGAACCCCTCGGTGTAGCCGCGCTGGGCGAGGGATTCGAGGTTGCCCATCAGGCCTCGGTCGAACGGCCTTCCGGCCACCGCGTCGTCGATGGCCTGACGGTATGACTGCACCGCACGGGCACAGTAGAAGTGCGACTTGGTGCGGCCCTCGATCTTCAGCGAGTGCACGCCCATCTGCGCCAGGCGCTCGACATGCTGGATGGCGCGCAGGTCCTTGGCGTTCATGATGTAGGTGCCGTGCTCGTCCTCGAAGGCCGGCATCTCTTCGCCCGGGCGGTTGCTCTCCTGCAGCAGGAACACCTGGTCGGTGGGCGCACCCAGCCCCAGGGTCGGTTCGAATTCACGCACGATATCGCCGGTGGCGTTCTCGGTGGCCGGGGTGGCCTGGTACTTCCAGCGGCAGGCATTGGTGCATGAGCCCTGGTTGGCGTCGCGCTTGTTCAGGTAGCCCGACAGCAGGCAGCGCCCGGAGTACGCCATGCACAACGCGCCGTGGACGAACACTTCCAGTTCCATCTGCGGCACCTGCTGGCGGATCTCTTCGATCTCTTCCAGCGACAGCTCCCGCGACAGGATCACCCGCGTCAGCCCCATCTGCTGCCAGAACTGCACGCTGGCCCAGTTCACCGTGTTGGCCTGCACCGAGAGGTGGATGGCCATCTGCGGGAAGTGCTGGCGCACCAGCATGATCAGCCCCGGGTCGGACATGATCAGCGCGTCCGGGCCCATTGCGATCACCGGCGCCAGGTCCCTGAGGAAGGTCTTGAGCTTGGCATTGTGCGGGGCGATGTTGACCACCACGTAGAAACGCTTGCCCTGGGCCTGGGCCTCCTGGATGCCGCGTGCCAGGTTGGCGTGGTCGAATTCGTTGTTGCGCACCCGCAGGCTGTAGCGCGGCTGGCCGGCGTACACCGCGTCGGCGCCATAGGCGAAGGCATAGCGCATGGTCTTCAGGGTGCCGGCGGGGGCGAGCAGTTCGGGCTTGGCGGGTGAGGTCATGGGTGCGCACCAGGGGCAAAAGGCGCGGATGCTACGGCGGCGGCGCTGCGGCGGTATTGATCTGGATCAACGGCACTTTTGCCGTTATGGCGCGCACTAAAGTGTTGAGCCCCTGAGGAATGCCCATGAACGAGACCGTGTTGCAGAACAAGGCCCTGACTGCGCTGCTGGCGCTGGTGACCATTGCCTTCATCTGGATTCTCTTGCCGTACTTCGGCGCAATCTTCTGGGCGGTGGTGCTGGGCATCCTCTTCGCGCCCTTGCAGCGTCGTCTGCTGCTGCGCCTGGGCGGGCGGCGCAACCTGGCGACGTCACTGGCCCTGGTGGTCTGCCTGCTGATCGCGGTGCTGCCGGTGATCATCATCAGCATGCTGCTGGTGCAGGAGGGCGCGGCGCTGTACCAGCGCGTGGAGAGCGGCCAACTGGACATTGCCGGCTATATCGAACGCGGCAAGGACATGCTCCCGAACTATGCCCAGCATGCCCTGGACCGCATGGGCATGGGCAACCTCGACGGCCTGCGCGACAAGATCACCAAGTGGGCCACCCAAGGCAGCCAGTTCCTCGCAGGCCAGGCGTTCAGCTTCGGGCAGGGCACCTTCGAGTTCCTGGTGAGCTTCGGCATCATGCTGTACTTGCTGTACTTCTTCCTGCGCGAGGGCGCAGAGGTGGCGCGCAAGGTACGCCAGGCCGTACCGCTGCCCGAGCAGCAGAAGCGCCGTTTGCAGCTGAAGTTCAAGCGCGTGGTACGGGCCACGGTCAAGGGCAACCTGCTGGTGGCGATTACCCAGGGCGCATTGGGCGGGTTGATCTTCTGGGTGCTGGATATCCCCAGTGCGCTGATCTGGGCGGTGCTGATGGCGTTCCTGTCGCTGCTGCCGGCGGTGGGCGCGGGGATCGTCTGGGCGCCGGTGGCGGCCTATTTCATCCTGACCGGGGCGACCTGGCAGGGCATCGTGCTGACTGCCTTCGGGGTACTGGTGATCGGGCTGGTGGACAACCTGTTGCGGCCGATCCTGGTGGGCAAGGACACGCGCATGCCGGACTACCTGGTGCTGGTGTCCACCTTGGGCGGGCTGGCGGTATTCGGGCTCAATGGCTTTGTGATCGGGCCGTTGATCGCGGCGTTGTTCGTGTCCAGCTGGGCGATCTTTGCCTCGACCAAGCCGCAGGTACAGTTGCCGTCCTGAAAGGGCCATTCGCGGGTAAACCCGCTCCCACAGGGAACTGCACGAAACCTGTGGGAGCGGGTTTACCCGCGAATGGGCTGCATCGCAGCTCCAAACTGTTTATCGGAAGCTGTACGACACCCCCGCATACACACCGAAGCCTTCCCCCGGCGTCGAACGGGCGACATCCTTGCCGCCATCGTCATACCCCGGCGTCACCGTCGCCGCATAGCGCTTGTCGGTCAGGTTGCGCAGGTCCAGCCAGGTCTGCCAGTCACGTTTCGGCGAATCCCAGCCCAGCCGCGCGCCGAGCAGGGCGTAGGCGTCGGCGGGGTAGCTGTTGGCATAGTCCACCTGCACCTTGGAGGCCATCTGCGTATTTACCCCGGCGTAGAAACCGCTCGGCCAGTCGTAGCGCAGTTCGGCCTGGTAGTAGTGCATGGGGATGCCGGGCAGGCGGTTGTCGCCGAACTTGTCGTCGTCGCGGTAGTGGAAGTCGCTGAAGGTGTAGGCCTGGCGCAGGCTCAACTTGCCAGTGCCGGGTTGTTCCCAGAGCGTGCTGTCCAGGCCGGCTTCGACGCCCTGGTGCACCGTGGGGCTGGCGTTGAACTCCTTGGGCAGTGCCCCTTGCACGATCTCCACGGCCAGCAGTTCATGGCGAACCTGCGCGTAGTACCAGGCCAGGTCCCAACGGCCCAGCGCCGAATCGCCGCGTGCGCCCAGTTCCAGGGTGGTGGCGGTCTGGTTCTGCATCTCGATCGGCTGGGTCGCCGAGGTCGAGCTCCAGATCAGCGACCACGGGTGCGGCGGCTCCACCGAACGGCTGAGGTTGCCGTACACCTGCAGGTCCGGGCGGATGTCGTAGCGCAGGCCCACGCGCGGCGCGTAGTCCCAGTCGTGCTGGCTGACCTTGCCGCCCGTGGCGGGGTAGCTCACATCGCTCTCGCGGCGGGTGTAGATCGCTGCAAGCCCGGTGGTCAGCCACAGGTCGGGGATCAGTTCGAGGTCGTTGCCCACATGCAGCACGGTGTCCGAGCCCTGGTAGCTGAAGTCGCGGCTGCGGGCGCCGAAGTTGTCGCCGCCGCTGCGGGCGAACTGCGAGGCACCGCTGTTGGGCAGGTGCTTGGTGGTGCGCCAGCCGACCGTGGTCTTGCTCTCGTGGCCGAACAAGGTGTCGCGACGCACGTAGTTCAGGGTGCCGCTGACATCGGTGTAGGCGACCTTCAGGCGCATCGGGCCTTCGCGCAGGTCCATGGGGAAGTCGTGATAGACCAGCCCGGCCTCCAGGCGCGAATCGTCGTCGAGGAAGAAGGTGGTCTTGTTGCCCACCCAGGTGCTGCCCGGCTGCGGGCGGCTGTCGTCTCGGGCCAGGTAGGCGGCGTTGGCCGCGCGCGGGTGGTGCTTGATCTGGTCCTTGGTCAGGCGCCCGGCAAGCTCGTTCTCGGTTTCGCGGTAGCGCAGGTAGAAGCGCGTTTCCAGGTTCGGGTTGAAGCGGTAGCCAAGGTTGGCGGCGATGCCCTTGGCGCTGCCACTGCTGTGCGCCTGGTAACCGTCGTACTCCGAGTCGGTCAGGGCCACGTAGTAGTCGAGGTTGCCCAGCACCTGGCCGCTGCTGACATGCCGGTGCTGGTAGCCACGGCTGCCGACCTCGTAGCGCACCTGCAAGGGCGCGGCATCGTAGCCGGTATGGGTGACGTAGTTGATCGCGCCGCCGAGGGCCAGCGAGCCCTGGTCGAAGCCGTTGGCGCCGCGCAGCACTTCGGCGCGGCTCAGCCACAGTGGCTCGAACAGTTCATAGGGGGTGCCACCCGGGCCGGTCAGCGGCAGGCCGTCGAACATGGTGTAGACGCCGGAACCGTGGGCGCCGGGCGCACGGTTGATGCCCGAACCGCGGATCGACAGCTTGATGCCGTCGTTGCCGGCCGACTGGGCGAACACCCCGGGCTGGTAGGCGAGCACGTCCTGGTTGCTGGCCACCCGGCCCTGGCCCACCTTGTCCATGTCCACCAGGTTGCTGGCGCCGGGGATTTCGTGCAGACGCTCGGCGGCGGCTTCCAGTTCGGATTGCTGCTGGCCCTGGATCAGCACCTGGTCGAGTTCGACGCGGTTGGCGGCCTGGGTGGTGCCGGCGACGAACAGGGCCAGCAGGGAGTAGGGCAGGGTGGGGCGCATGGGGCGAGGTTCCAGATCGAGTGCGGGAGTCTGACGCTGCAAAAGGCAGACGAAGCACAGTGGTCGATCTGTAAACCGCAGTCGCTTCTTCGCGGGTAAATCGCAGCGGCGCACCGCCGCTCCCACAGGATCACCACTGATTGCAAGGTAAGTGGTGAACCTGTGGGAGCGGGTTTACCCGCGAAGAAGCCCGTGATTTCCTTCAGGCAAAAAGAAACCCCGCCGAGGCGGGGTTTCTTTCACATCGTCCAGCCGATCAACCGATCAGTTGCAGGCCAGCCTGTTGCACCATTTCCAGCAGTGGCTGCGGGTACACACCCAGCACGAAAGCGAGAATGGCGATGGCCAGCAGCATCACGCCGCCGGTGCGCTGTTCCCACTTCAGCGGGGCGTCGTGGCGACGCAGGTTCGGCTCGACCAGGTACAGGGTGACCATGACGCGCAGGTAGTAGTACACGCCGATGGCACTGCCCAGCACCAGGGCGCCGACCAGCCACCACAGCTGCGACTCGACACCGGTGGCGATGATGTAGAACTTGCCGATGAAGCCCGCAGTCAGCGGGATACCGGCCAGCGACAGCATCATCACGGTCAGTACCGCGGTCAGGTACGGACGGCGCCAGAACAGGCCGCGGTACTCGTACAGGGCGTCGGCGTCACGGCCGGCGTACGGCGAGGACATCAGGGTGATCACGCCGAAGGCGCCGAGGCTGGTGATCACGTAGGTGACCAGGTAAACACCCATGGCTTCCATGGCCAGGCCCTTGCTGGCAACCAGGGCGATGACCAGGTAGCCGAAGTGGGCGATGGACGAGTAACCGAGCAGGCGCTTGAGGTTGCTCTGGGTCAGCGCCAGCAGGTTGCCGATCAGGATCGAGGCCACGGCGATGACCGCCAGTACGGTGCTCAGCACGCCGCTGCTGGCGGCAGGGGAGAGCATGAACAGGCGCACGACCACGGCGAACACCGCGACCTTGCTGGCGGTGGCCAGGAACGCGGCCACCGGCGCCGGGGCGCCTTCGTACACGTCCGGGGTCCACAGGTGGAACGGCACCAGCGACAGCTTGAACGCCAGGCCGACCAGCATCATGCCCAGGCCCAGCTGGGCCAGCAGGCTTGGCATGCTGGTGGCGGCCAGGGCCTTGCCCAGCTGGTCGAAGGTCAGGCTGCCGGCGTCGGCGTACAGCAGGGCCATGCCGAACAGCAGGAAGGCGGAACCGGCGGCCGACAGCACCATGTACTTGATGCCGGCTTCCAGCGAACGCTTGTTGAAGAACGCATACGCGACCAGGCCGTAGACCGGCACCGACAGCAGCTCCAGGCCGATGAACAGGCCGGCCAGGTGGTTGGCGCTGACCAGCACCAGGCCGCCCAGTGCCGACATCAGCAGCAGCAGGTAAAGCTCTTCACGGTTGCCCGGGAAGCCCTTGGAGCCTTCGCCCAGATAAGCGTGGGCGAGGGTCACGCAGGCCAGCGTCGCCACCAGCACGATGGCCATGTACAGGCAGGCGAACTTGTCGATGGTGACCAGCGAGGTGACTGCCAGCGGTGCAACCTTGAGTGCCGGCAGGATCGACAGCAGGGCCAGGTTCAGGCCCACGGTGGACAGCAGGAAAGTCTGCGAGTGGTTGCGCTTCCAGGCGATCGCCAGCATCACCACCACCGTGGTGATGGTGGTGATCAGCATCGGCGCCAATGCGATGAAGTGTTGAGTGGTGAATTCCATAGCGCTCTTACCGGGCCGAAGCGAGTTGAGTGAAAGCGGAACCGAGCCACTGCTGCACACCGCTCATGGTGGCGGCAGAGGTGTCGAGGAACGGCTGCGGATACACGCCCAGCAGGATCAGCAGGCCAGCCAGGCCCAGCACCATGACCATCTCGCGGGTGTCCATGCCGGCCAGTACGGTGTCGGCCTTGGCCGGGCCGAAGTAGGCGCGGTGGATCATGATCAGCGAGTAGACCGAACCGAACACCAGACCGGTGGTGGCGATCACGGTGATCCACGGTACGTGGGCGAAGCTGCCGATCAGGATCAGGAACTCACCGACGAAGTTGCCGGTGCCTGGCAGGCCCAGCGACGCAGCGGCGAAGAACAGGCTGATGGCCGGCAGGTAGGCGATGCGGTGCCACAGGCCACCCATCTGGCGCATGTCACGGGTGTGCAGGCGCTCGTACAGCTGGCCGGACAGGATGAACAGCGCGGCGGCCGACAGGCCGTGGGCCAGCATCTGGATCACCGCGCCTTGCAGGGCCTGCTGGCTGCCGGAGTAGATGCCGATCAGCACGAAGCCCATGTGCGAGACGCTGGAGAAGGCGATCAGGCGCTTGATGTCGGTTTGCGCGAAGGCCAGGAAGGCACCGTAGAAGATACCGATCAGGCCCAGGGTCATGGCGATCGGCGCAAACTCGGCCGAGGCATTCGGGAACAGCGGCAGGGCGAAGCGCAGCAGGCCGTAGGCCGCGGTCTTCAGCAAGATACCCGCCAGGTCCACGGAACCTGCGGTCGGTGCCTGGGCGTGAGCGTCAGGCAGCCAGGAGTGGAACGGCACCACCGGCAGCTTCACCGCGAAGGCGATGAAGAAGCCCAGCATAAGTACGTATTCCACGCCAGCCGGCAGTTCGGCCTTGAGCAGGTCGCTGTAGTTGAAGGTCAGCACACCGGTGGTGTTGTAGTTGACCAGCACCAGGCCAAGGATCGCCACCAGCATGATCAGGCCGCTGGCCTGGGTGAAGATGAAGAACTTGGTCGCCGCGTAGATCCGGGTCTTCTTGCCGTCCGACGAACTGTGACCCCAGAGCGCGATGAGGAAGTACATCGGCACCAGCATCATTTCCCAGAAGAAGAAGAACAGGAACAGGTCCAGGGCCAGGAACACACCGACCACGCCGCCGAGGATCCACATCAGGTTGAGGTGGAAGAAGCCGACGTGGCGCTGGATCTCTTTCCACGAGCACAGTACCGACAGCACGCCGAGCAGGCCGGTCAGCAGGATCATCAGCAGCGACAGGCCGTCCAGGGCCAGGTGCACGCTGATGCCGAAGCGCTTGATCCACTCGAACTTGTATTCGAGGGCCCAGTGCGGTTCGGCGCCCGGTGCCGGGGCCAGGGTGTAGTCGCCGTTAGCCCACAGCCACAGGCCGATGCCGAGCAGCAGGGACATGGTCAGCAGCGCGATCCAGCGGGGCAGGGTGGCGCCGAAGCGCTCACCCAGCCAGCACAGGAGGCCGCCGATGAAGGGGATCAGGATCAGCCAAGGCAAAATCATGACGGGTTGGTTTCCTTTGGCAAAGTCGCAAGGTTCTTCATAGTCATACCGCAGCCACTACCACGGCGCCCAGCACCAGCACGGCGCCGACGGCGATCGAGGCGGTGTACCAACGCAGCTGGCCGGTCTCGGTCTTGCTCATGGCGACGTTGCCGCCGCGAGCCATCCGTGGGATCAGGCCGATGCTGCGGTCCACCGGGTCCTTGCGCAGGATGTGGCAGATCAGCAGGTAAGGTTTGACGAACAGCTTGTCGTAGATCCAGTCGAAGCCCCAGGCGGCGAACCACCAGGCCGACAGGACGCGACCGATACCACTGTTGGCGATGCTGCTGACAAAGCGACGCTTGCCCAGGAACAGCAGGGCCGACAGCAGGATACCGGCGATGGCGATGGCGCCCGAGGCGATCTCCAGCGAGTGCTTGGCTTCGCCACCGGCGTGGCCGGCGCTCTCAGGCAGCACGCCTGCCAGTGGTGGGTGGATCCAGGCGCCGATGAAGGTCGACAGCACGATCAGCACACCCAGCGGCAGCCAGTGGCTGATGCCGTGGCCGGCGTGGGCTTCGGTCTTGGCTTCGCCGTGGAAGGCGATGAAGATCAGGCGGAAGGTGTACAGCGAGGTCATGAACGCGCCGACCAGGCCGGCGTACAGCAGGCCGGTGTTGCCGCTGGCGAAGGCTTCCCAGAGGATCTCGTCCTTGGAGTAGAAGCCCACGGTCAGGATCGGCAGGGCGGCCAGTGCAGCGCCACCGACCACGAAGCTGGCATAGGCCAGCGGCAGCTTCTTCCACAGGCCGCCCATCTTGAAGATGTCCTGCTCGTGGTGGCAGGCAACGATCACCGCACCCGAGGCAAGGAACAGCAGGGCCTTGAAGAAGGCGTGGGTCATCAGGTGGAAGATCGCCGCGTCCCAGGCACCCACGCCCAGGGCCAGGAACATGTAGCCGATCTGGCTCATGGTCGAGTAGGCGAGGATACGCTTGATGTCGGTCTGCACCAGCGCGGCGAAGCCGGCCAGCACCAGGGTCACGCCACCGACCACGCCCACAAGATGCAGGACGTCCGGGGCCAGCAGGAACAGGCCGTTGGTACGGGCGATCAGGTACACGCCCGCGGTCACCATGGTTGCGGCGTGGATCAGTGCCGAAACCGGGGTCGGGCCCGCCATCGCGTCGGCCAGCCAGGTCTGCAGCGGCAGCTGGGCCGATTTACCGACCGCGCCACCCAGCAGCATCAGGGTGGCCAGGACCATCCAGGTGTCACCGGCCTGGAACTTCTGCGGTGCCAGCACCAGCAGTTCCTGCACGTTCAGCGTGCCCAGCTGGGCGAACAGGATGAACAGGCCGATGGCCATGAACACGTCGCCGATGCGGGTGACGATGAACGCCTTGAGCGCCGCGTTACCGTTGTTGCGGTTGCTGTAGTAGAAACCGATCAACAGGTACGAGCACAGGCCCACGCCTTCCCAGCCGAAGTAGATGAACAGCAGGTTATCGCCCAGCACCAGGAACAGCATGCTGGCGATGAACAGGTTGGTGTACGAGAAGAAGCGCGAGTAACCGGCTTCGCCACGCATGTACCAGGAGGCGAACAGGTGGATCAGAAAGCCCACACCGGTGACCACGCCCAGCATGGTGACCGACAGGCCATCCACGTACAGGGTGAAGTTCGGCGCGAAGCCGTCCACCGACATCCACTGCCACAGCAGCTGGCTGTACGCACCGCCCTCAGGCGGGGCGACGTTGAACTGCCAGATCACGTAGGCGGCGGTGGCCGCCGACAGACCGACCGAGCCGACGCCGATCAGCGCGGACAGGTTCTCCGAGAACCGCCCACGGGAGAACGACAGCAGCAGGAAGCCGATCAGGGGGAATACGAACGTCAGGAAGATAAGGTTCATCCGCGCATCTCACTGGCAGCATCGATGTCGAGAGTGTGGAAGCGGCGATACAGCTGCAGCAGGATCGCCAGGCCAATGCTGGCCTCGGCGGCTGCCAGGCTGATCACCAGAATGAACATCACCTGGCCGTCGGGCTGGACCCAACGGGCACCGGCGACGATGAACGCCAGGGCAGAGGCGTTCATCATGACTTCCAGGCTCATGAGCACGAAGAGGATGTTGCGGCGGACCATCAGGCCAACCAGACCTAAGCAGAACAGGATGCCGGCGACCGCCAGACCATGCTCGAGAGGGATAGCACCCATGATTTACTCCTTCGCCTCGTTGCGGCCCAGGTGGAAGGCGGTGACGGCTGCCGCGAGCAGCAGCATCGAAGCCAGTTCGACCACCAGCAGGTACGGCCCGAACAGGCTGATGCCGACTTCCTTGGCGCTGACGGTGGTACCGCTGATGGCGGCGCCCGACGGGCTGACGAACAGCACGTACAGCAGCTCCAGCAGCAGCAGGGCGGCGAGGATCACCGGCCCCGCCCAGATGCCGGGCTTGAGCCAGCCGCGTTCCTGGGCGACCGAGGCCGGCCCGAGGTTGAGCATCATCACCACGAACACGAACAGCACCATGATGGCGCCGGCGTAGGCGATCACTTCCAGGGCGCCGGCGAACGGCGCACCGAGGGAGAAGAAGATCATCGCCACGGAAATCAGCGAGATGATCAGGTAGAGCAGGGCGTGCACCGGGTTGGTGCCGGTCACCACGCGAAGCGTGGAGACAACGGCGACACCGGATGCGAAGTAGAAAGCGAATTCCATCTTTCTGTCCTTATGGGAGCAAGCTCTTCACGTTGATCGGCTCGGCTTCGTTCTGCGCAGAGCCTTTCGGCTTGCCAGCGATGGCCATACCGGCAACACGGTAGAAGTTGTAGTCAGGGTTCTTGCCGGGGCCGGAGATCAGCAGATCTTCTTTCTCGTACACCAGGTCCTGACGCTTGAACTCGGCCATTTCGAAATCCGGGGTGAGCTGGATCGCGGTGGTCGGGCACGCTTCTTCACACAGGCCGCAGAAGATGCAACGCGAGAAGTTGATGCGGAAGAACTCGGGGTACCAACGACCGTCCTCGGTCTCGGCCTTCTGCAGCGAAATGCAGCCGACCGGGCAGGCCACCGCGCAGAGGTTGCACGCTACGCAGCGTTCCTCGCCGTCGGGGTCGCGGGTGAGGACGATGCGGCCGCGGTAGCGCGGCGGCAGGTACACGGGTTCTTCGGGGTACTGCAGGGTGTCGCGCTTGCGGAACCCGTGGGAGAACACCATCACCAGGCTGCGCAGCTGAGTGCCGGTGCCCTTAACGATGTCGCCGATATACTTGAACATGGGTCAAATCCTCACTGGGCCGCGACGGCTGGCGTGTTGTAGAGCACGATCGCAGCGGTCACCAGCAAATTGATCAGGGTCAGCGGCAGGCAGAACTTCCAACTGAAGTCCATCACCTGGTCATAGCGTGGGCGCGGGATCGAGGCGCGCAGCAGGATGAACAGCATGATGAAGAACGCGGTCTTCAGGGCGAACCAGAAGAACGGCAGCTGCGGCAGCAGGTCGAACGGACCGTGCCAGCCACCGAAGAACAGGGTGACCAGCAGCGCCGAGATCAGGATGATGCCGATGTATTCACCAACGAAGAACATGCCCCATTTCATGCCGGCGTATTCGATGTGGTAGCCGTCGGCCAGTTCCTGTTCCGCTTCCGGCTGGTCGAACGGGTGACGGTGAGTCACGGCGACGCCAGCGATGAAGAAGGTACAGAAGCCGAAGAACTGCGGAATGATGAACCACAGGTTCTGGGCCTGGTATTCAACGATGTCGCGCATGTTGAACGAACCCACCTGCACCACCACGCCCATCAGCGCCAGGCCCAGGAACACCTCGTACGAGACGGTCTGCGCCGAAGCACGCAAGCTGCCCAGCAGGGCGTACTTGTTGTTCGACGACCAGCCGGCGAACAGTACAGCGTAGACCGACAGGCCGGCCATGGCGAAGAAGAACAGCAGACCGATGTTCAGGTCGGCCACGCCCCAGCCCGGGGTGATCGGGATGATCGAGAAGCCGATCAGCAGGGCACTCATGGCCACGACCGGCGCCAGGGTAAAGATCATCTTGTCGACGAAGGGCGGGTTCCAGTCTTCCTTGAAGAACATCTTCAGCATGTCGGCAGCGATCTGGAACATGCCGAACGGGCCGACGCGGTTCGGACCGTAGCGGTCCTGCCACCAGCCCAGCAGGCGACGCTCGACGAAGCTGAGCAGCGCGCCGCAGACCACCACGGCCAGCAGCACCACGATGGCCTTGACGACCTGAATGATCACGTCGATCACTTCGGGGGTGAACCAGCTCATTGTGCTGCCTCCTGCAGGCCTTCGACGGATGCACCGAAGATGGCGGGCGGAATGCCGGCCAGGCCTTTGGGCAACGCAACCAGGCCAGCGCCCAGCTCTTCATTGATACGCAGCGGCAAGCGCAGCGACACACCGGCCACGTTCAGGCTCAGCATCGCGCCGTCGTTGACGCCCAGGCGATCGGCTTCGGACTTGGCCAGGCCGACGTAGGCGGCCGGGATGCGCTCCTGCACCGGGGCGGCGCGCGAGGAGCTCTCTTCGCTGCCGAACAGGTGGAAGAACGGCACGGCGGTCCAGGTGCCACGGGCCGGGTTGAACGCGCCAGGGATGGCGGTGAACCAGCTCAGGCGGTCGCCTTGGGATTCGATCAGGCGCACGCCCGGGTCACCGGCACGCAGGTGGCCACCGACCTCGTCCTGGAACTTGTTCCAGGCTTGCGGCGAGTTCCAGCCCGGCGACCAGGCGAACGGCACCTGCTGACGCGGTTCGGCCGAACCCGAGTAGCCTTCCATGGAGAAGGCGAACGCGGTGTCCTTGTCCTGTGGGGTACGCGGCTCGTGCACGCTGATGTTGGCGCGCATGGCGGTACGGCCCGAGTAGCGCAGCGGCTCACGGGCCAGCTTCATGCCCTTGATGCGGAACGCGGCGCTCGGTGCGGCGTTGACGATGCCGGCCAGTTGCGGGGCGGCTTCGGCGCAGGCGCTGGTGACGTGATCCAGCTGGGTCCAGTCCACCGGCTTGTTGAGCAGGGTGGCACGCAGGGCGTGCATCCAGCGCCAGCCTTCGTGGATCTGGATGCTGCTGTCCAGGTACTGCGGGTCGAACACCTGGAAGAAGCGCTGGGCACGGCCTTCCTGGCTGACCAGGGTACCGTCGCCTTCGGCGAACGAGGCGGCTGGCAGTACCAGGTGGGCACGGTCGACAGTGGCGGTTTTGGAGTGGTCGGCAACGATCACCACCTTGGCGGCAGCCAGGGCTGCATCGACCTTGGCGGCCGGTACGCGGGCGTACAGGTCGTTTTCCAGCACGACGATGGCGTCGGCCTTGCCGCTGATCACCGCGTCCAGCGCGGCGTCGATGGACTCACCGCCCATCATCGCCATGCCGAGGCTGTTGGCCTCAGGCACGACCAGGCTCAGCGAGCCGTTCTTCTCGCGCAGCTTGAGGGCCTTGGCGATGTTGGCGGCGGCTTCGATCAGCGCCGGGTCGGCCAACGAAGTACCGGCGACGATCAGTGGGCGCTGGGCAGCGACCAGGGCGTCGGCGATACGCTGGGCCAGGGCCTTGGCCTCGCTGTCCAGGCCTTCGACGGCCGGGGCGCTCGGGTCGATGGCGTGGGCCACGGCGAAACCGATGCGGGCCAGGTCGGCGGGAGCGGCGTGTACACACTCTTCGGCAACGTCGTCCAGCTTGGTTTCAGCCAAGGAAGCGATGAACAGCGGGTACAGCGCGTGCTGGCCGATGTTCTTCACCGCAGCGTCGAGCCAAGGCTGTACGCGCATGGCGTCGGCCATGGCTTCGGCCTTGCCCTTGGTGGCCTGGCGTACGGCCAGGGCGACACGGGCGGCAGTTTGGGTGAGGTCTTCACCGAGCACGAACACTGCGTCGTGGTCTTCGATGTCGCGCAGGGTCGGCACCGGCAGCGGGCTGTTGTTCAGCACGTTCAGCGCCAGGCGCACACGGGCCAGTTCACCGGCTTCCATACCCGAGTAGAAGTACTCGGCGCCGACCAGCTCGCGCAGGCCGTAGTTGCTTTCGAGGCTGGCGCGTGGCGAGCCGATACCAACGATGGTGCGGCCGCGCAGCAGGTCGGCGGCCTTGTCCAGGGCGGCGTCCAGCGACAGCTTGGTACCGTCGGCCAGCAGCGGCTGGCGTGGGCGGTCGCTGCGGTTGACGTAGCCATAGCCGAAGCGGCCACGGTCGCACAGGAAGTACTGGTTCACCGAGCCGTTGAAACGGTTCTCGATGCGGCGCAGTTCGCCGTAGCGCTCACCCGGGCTGATGTTGCAACCGCTGGAGCAGCCATGGCAGATGCTTGGAGCAAACTGCATGTCCCACTTGCGGTTGTAGCGCTCGGAGTGGGTCTTGTCGGTGAACACACCGGTCGGGCAGACCTCGGTGAGGTTGCCGGAGAACTCGCTTTCCAGCACGCCGTCTTCAACGCGACCGAAGTACACGTTGTCGTGGGCGCCGTACACACCCAGGTCGGTGCCGCCGGCGTAGTCCTTGTAGTAGCGCACGCAGCGGTAGCAGGCGATGCAGCGGTTCATCTCGTGGGCGATGAACGGGCCGAGGTCCTGGTTCTGGTGGGTACGCTTGGTGAAACGGTAGCGGCGCTCGTTGTGGCCGGTCATTACCGTCATGTCCTGCAGGTGGCAGTGACCGCCTTCCTCGCACACCGGGCAGTCGTGCGGGTGGTTGGTCATCAGCCATTCGACGACGCTGGCGCGGAACGCCTTGGACTCTTCATCGTCGATGGAGATCCAGGTGCCGTCGGAGGCAGGGGTCATGCAGGACATGACGATACGACCACGGGTGTCGTTCTCGTCGGTGTACTGCTTGACCGCGCACTGCCGGCAGGCGCCGACGCTACCGAGCGCCGGGTGCCAGCAGAAATAGGGGATGTCGAGGCCGAGTGACAGACACGCCTGTAACAGGTTGTCCGCACCGTTGACTTCGAGCGCTTTGCCGTCTACGTGGATAGTGGCCATTGTTCAAAGTTCTTCGTTGGCCCGCGTGAGCGGGCGTGGCTAATGGAAATCGGTGAGCCTGCGGCACGCCACGAATGAATCGGGCCTGTCGGCAAGCTGGCGGGTGGCACGGACCACCCGCTTATTCATCTTGTTATGCGCCGACCACGATCGGCTTGGCCAGGTTAGGGCGCAGGGTGTCGGCAGCGGATGCTGGGGCGACACCGGCCTCGAACTCGGACCGGAAGTATTTGATGGCACTGCCCAATGGCTCGACGGCACCTGGTGCGTGAGCACAGAAGGTGCGGCCTGGGCCGAGGAAGTTGACCAGACCCAGCAGGGTCTCGATGTCTTCGGCGCGGCCCTGGCCATTCTCCAGGGCGCGCAGCATCTTCACGCTCCACGGCAGGCCGTCACGGCATGGGGTGCACCAGCCGCACGATTCGCGGGCGAAGAACTCTTCCATGTTGCGCAGCAGCGAAACCATGTTGACGCTGTCGTCCACCGCCATGGCCAGGCCCGTACCCATACGGGTGCCGACCTTGGCGATGCCACCGGCGTACATCTGCGCATCGAGGTGCTCGGGCAGCAGGAAGCCGGTACCGGCGCCGCCTGGCTGCCAGCACTTGAGCTTGAAGCCGTCGCGCATGCCACCGGCGTAGTCTTCGAACAGCTCGCGGGCGGTGACGCCGAACGGCAGCTCCCACAGGCCAGGGTTCTTCACCTTGCCGGAGAAGCCCATCAGCTTGGTGCCGTGGTCTTCGCTGCCTTCACGGGCCAGCGACTTGTACCAGTCGTTGCCGTTGGCGACGATGGCCGGCACGTTGCACAGGGTCTCGACGTTGTTCACGCAGGTCGGCTTGCCCCACACGCCGACGGCGGCAGGGAAGGGCGGCTTGGAGCGCGGGTTGGCGCGGCGGCCTTCGAGGGAGTTGATCAGCGCGGTTTCTTCACCGCAGATGTAGCGCCCGGCACCGGTGTGCACGAACAGCTCGAAGTCGAAGCCCGAACCGAGGATGTTCTTGCCCAGAAGGCCCGCGGCCTTGGCTTCATCGATGGCGCGGTTGAGGTTCTTCGCCGCGGTGGTGTATTCGCCACGCAGGAAGATGTAACCGCGGTAGGCCTTCAGCGCGCGGGCGCTGATCAGCATGCCTTCGACCAGCAGATGGGGCTGTTGCTCCATCAGCATGCGGTCTTTCCAGGTGTTGGGCTCCATTTCATCCGCGTTGCACAGCAGGTAGCGGATGTTCATGGATTCGTCTTTGGGCATCAGGCCCCACTTCACGCCAGTGGGGAAGCCTGCGCCGCCACGGCCCTTGAGGCCGGAGTCCTTGACGCTCTGCACGATGTCGTCGGCGGACATGTCGGCCAGCGCCTTGCGCGCGGCGGCATAGCCGTTCTTGGACTCGTACTCGGCCAGCCAGACCGGCTCGCCGTCGTCACGCAGGCGCCAGGTCAGCGGGTGGGTTTCGGCGCTGCGCGCAATGCGGTTGGCCGGGCCGAAGGAAGTGATGGTCATACGTAACCCTCCAGCAGCTTGCTGACGCCGGCAGGTTGCACGTCGCCAAAGGTGTCGTCGTCGATCATCAGCGCCGGGGCCTTGTCGCAGTTACCCAGGCAGCACACCGGCAGCAGGGTGAAACGCCCGTCGGAGGTGGTCTGGCCGAGGCCGATGCCCAGCTCGCTCTGGATCTGGCTGACCACGGACTCGTGGCCGCCGATGTAGCAGACCATGCTGTCGCACACACGGATGATGTGGCGGCCAACCGGCTGGCGGAAGATCTGGCTGTAGAAGGTGGCCACACCCTCGACGTCGCTGGCAGGGATGCCCAGCACTTCGCCGATGGCGTAGATGGCGCCGTCCGGCACCCAGCCACGCTCTTTCTGGACGATCTTGAGGGCTTCGATGGACGCCGCGCGCGGGTCCTCGTAGTGGTGCATCTCGTGCTCGATGGCCGAGCGCTCGGTTTCGCTCAGGGCGAAACGGTCGGTTTGGATAAGCGTGCTATTCATG
Source organism: Pseudomonas sp. TWI923 (assembly GCF_039673365.1). Lineage (NCBI taxonomy): Bacteria > Pseudomonadati > Pseudomonadota > Gammaproteobacteria > Pseudomonadales > Pseudomonadaceae > Pseudomonas > Pseudomonas sp. TWI923. Next base: position 17,027 of record NZ_JBDJLM010000012.1, read on the forward strand.
CTTAGCGGTCCACGTCAGCCATAACGAAGTCGATACTGCCCAGGTACGCGATCAGGTCCGCGACCATGCTGCCCTTGATCACCGAAGGGATCTGCTGCAGGTGCGGGTAGCTCGGGGTACGGATTCGGGTGCGGTAGCTCATGGTGCCGCCATCGCTCGTCAGGTAGTAACTGTTGATGCCCTTGGTCGCCTCGATCATCTGGAACGACTCGTTGGCCGGCATGACCGGGCCCCACGAGACTTGCAGGAAGTGCGTGATCAGGGTCTCGATGTGCTGCAGGGTGCGCTCTTTCGGCGGCGGCGTGGTCAGCGGGTGATCCGCCTTGTACGGGCCTTCCGGCATGTTGCGCATGCACTGGTCGATGATGCGGATACTCTGGCGCATCTCCTCGACACGGACCATGCAGCGATCGTAGGCATCGCCGTTGTGGGCCAGCGGTACTTCGAACTCGAAGTTCTCGTAGCCGGAGTAGGGGCGGGCTTTACGCAGGTCGAAGTCGCAACCGGTGGCACGCAGGCCGGCACCGGTGGTGCCCCATTCCAGGGCCTCTTTGGTGTTGTAGGCGGCGACGCCGATGGTACGGCCTTTGAGGATGCTGTTCTGCAGGGCAGCCTTGGTGTATTCGTCCAGGCGCTTGGGCAGCCATTCGACGAAGTCCTTGACCAGCTTGTCCCAGCCGCGCGGCAGGTCGTGGGCCACGCCACCAATGCGGTACCAGGCCGGGTGCAGGCGGAAACCGGTGATCGCCTCGATCACGGTGTAGGCACGCTGGCGGTCGGTGAAGGTGAAGAACACCGGGGTCATGGCGCCGACGTCCTGGATGTAGGTACCCAGGAACAGCAGGTGGCTGGTGATGCGGAAGAACTCGGCGAGCATGATGCGAATCACGTCGACTTTCTGCGGCACCTGGATGCCGGCCAGCTTCTCTACCGCCATTACGTACGGCAGGTTGTTCATCACCCCGCCGAGGTAGTCGATACGGTCGGTGTAGGGGATGAAGCTGTGCCAGGACTGGCGCTCGGCCATCTTCTCGGCGCCACGGTGGTGGTAGCCGATGTCCGGGACGCAGTCGACGATCTCTTCGCCGTCCAGCTGCAGGACGATACGGAAGGCACCGTGGGCGGACGGGTGGTTCGGGCCAAGGTTGAGGAACATGTAGTCTTCGTTGGCGCCCGAACGCTTCATGCCCCAGGCTTCGGGGTTGAAGCGCGCCGACTCTTCTTCAAGCTGTTGCTTGGCGAGCGTGAGGCTGTAGGGGTCGAACTCGGTGGCCCGGGCCGGGAAGTCCTTGCGCAGCGGGTGACCTTCCCAGGTCGGCGGCATCATGATGCGGGTCAGGTGCGGGTGGCCGGCGAAGTCGATGCCGAACATGTCCCACACTTCACGCTCGTACCAGTTGGCGTTGGGCCAGATACCGGTGACGGTGGGCAGGTTGAGGTCGCCTTCGCTCAGCGACACCTTGATCATCACGTCGCTGTTACGTTCGATCGACAGCAGGTGGTAGAACACGCTGAAGTCGGCAGCCGGCAGGCCGCGGCGCTGGGTGCGCAGGCGCTCGTCCACGCCGTGCAGGTCGTACAGCATGCTGTACGGCTTGGCGACGTTGCGCAGGAAGGTCAGGATTTCTTTGAGCTGGGCACGCTTGACCCACAGTACCGGCATGCCGGTGCGGGTTTCCTGGGCGACGAAAGCGTCGGCGCCGAATCGGTTGTGCAGTTCGACGACCACATCCTGGTCGTCAGCCTTGTAAGGCGGAATATAAATAGCGTTGTCCGCTGTCATGGTCTCGGTCGCTTTGGGTCAACGTTAAGAATGAAGCCAGGCCGCCGGCTCCTGGGGGAGCGGGCGGCAGGTCGCTGGATCAGACTTCGTCGGGGCTGCGCAGGTTGGTTACCGCGATACGCTGTTCGCGACGCAGGTCTTTCTGGGCAGGCATCTCGGCACGGTAAATGCCTTGATCGCCGACAACCCAGGAAAGCGGGCGTCGCTCCTGGCCGATCGACTCCTGCAGCAGCATCAAGCCTTGCAGGAATGCTTCGGGGCGCGGCGGGCAGCCAGGCACGTACACGTCCACGGGGAGGAACTTGTCGACCCCTTGAACGACCGAGTAGATGTCGTACATGCCGCCGGAGTTGGCGCACGAACCCATGGAGATGACCCACTTGGGCTCAAGCATCTGCTCGTACAGGCGCTGGATGATCGGCGCCATCTTCACGAAGCAGGTACCGGCGATGACCATGAAGTCGGCCTGGCGCGGCGAGGCCCGGATGACTTCGGCGCCGAAGCGGGCGATGTCGTGGGGCGCCGTGAAGGCCGTGGTCATTTCCACGTAGCAGCAGGACAGGCCGAAGTTGTACGGCCAGAGGGAGTTCTTGCGACCCCAGTTGACCGCGCCACGCAGCACATCTTCGAGTTTCCCCATGTAGATGTTCTTGTGGACCTGGTCCTCTAGCAGCTGATCGGTGACGGTTTCCCGTTCACCGACCGGGTACTGCTCGTTGGGCGCATCCGGATCGATTCTGGTGAGATTGTATTGCATGCCAAAGCCTCATTGTTTCAGCTTCGCTTGCCGCTTGCGGCGACCTTCGGGAGCCCAATCGAGCGCCCCGACGCGCCATAGGTAGACAAGACCTGCCAACAGAATTGCTATGAAAACGAGTGCTTCGACGAATCCGGTCCAGCCGCTTTCGCGGACGGACACAGACCATGCATACAGGAAGAGGGCTTCGATATCGAAGATCACGAACAGCATCGCGACCAGATAGAATTTGGCGGACAGGCGCAGGCGAGCGCTGCCGACGGGCAGCATGCCGGATTCGAAGGGTTCGTTCTTGGCGCGACCCCAGGCCTTGCTACCGAGCAGGCTGGACAGGCCGAGCATGAAGGCGCACAGGCCGACGACACCCAGGAGGAAGATGGCAAAGCCCCAGTTGTGGGCCATGAGTCCTGCCGAATCGGACATGCTAGAAATCCTTATACAGAGACCCAGCTCTGAAGTCTGAAATAAGTAGAGCGGCGACGCGGTGTCGCAGGCGCAGTGACCAAATGTCGCAGCTGAATCAATCGCGCTGATTTTATGGGTAAACCCGGTGCAAGTAAAATTTCCGTTGCAAATTTATTCGTAGGTTTAAGAACAAAAACCGTTCGTAACTGGCTGAAACCCTTGAGTTTCGGGCATTGCGTGCGGTTTTGTTAATTATGTTTCTTACCCGGCGTAATGACGACTTAGTTGTGTAATGATAATTAATATCATTTGGATTGAGCTGTATTGATTTAGCAGTTCTGAGCCTTGCAAAGTTCATTGGGCGGCCTCGCCACTTGCAAATGCGAAAAATGCTCGTTCTAACAGCTTCCAAGCTCGCGCGTACCGCTCTGGGTCAATGGTTCGGAGCTTGGGGCACGAATGACCGAGGCGGTGATCAGCCACTGGCCGAGCCAGTAGAGCAGGATGATCAGGTATTGCGCGGCGGCAAACGGGCTGACGAAGCGGTCGATGCCGATCAGGCTGTCGGAGAATACAAAGGCGCAAGCGCCCAGTGCCGCGACGCCACCACAGGCCAGGGCGCGCCAGAGCATGCAGCCGATCGCCAGGGCATACAGCGCCACCGGGATCAGCAGTGGGCCCAGGCCGTGGCTGGCGAGCAGGCCGAACAGCGAGCCGCCTACCAGCAGTGCGAGTGCCAGTGAGGGATAGGCCGGGCGCTGGGTCAGGCTGCAGTAACCGCGCAGGTAGGCGAGGTGAGCGCACAGGAACGCGGCCAGGCCGAACACGAACAGGTCGCGGGGGATGGCCAGGAGGATGTCGCCGAGTACCGAGAAGGCCAGGCCGAGCATGATCCAGCGACGGTAGGGGGTGGCGGGCGTGGTGCTCAGCCAGGCGATCAGGGCCAGTACCGGAATGGGTTTGACCAGCAGGCCGAGCAGGGTGTTGTCGCAGGCCAGTGCATATAGATAGAGGGCAGCGGCTGCGACGGCGATCAGGATCAGGTGGCTTGGACGGGGCATGGGCGGTCCTTGCTGGCTGGGCTGCCACAAGGATAGACCTGATCTGCAACTTTGCTGAAACGACGCAACCCCTGTAGGAGCGGCCCTTTCGCGACACAAGGCCGCTCCTACAGGGGGTAGTGCTTGGCCTGAAAATGAAGAAGGCCCGGGATCCTCGCGGATTCCGGGCCTTGCTCAACAGTTCACCAAACTCAGTGGAACTGCTCTTCCTCGGTCGAACCGGTCAGTGCGGTCACCGACGAAGCGCCACCCTGGATCACGGTGGTCATGTCGTCGAAGTAGCCGGTGCCCACTTCCTGCTGGTGCGCCACGAAGGTGTAGCCTTTGCTGGCATCGGCGAATTCCTGCTCCTGCAGCTTCACGTAGGCGGTCATGTCGTTGCGGGCGTAGTCGTGCGCCAGGTTGAACATGCCGTGCCACATGTTGTGGATGCCGGCCAGGGTGATGAACTGGTGCTTGTAGCCCATGGCCGACAGTTCGCGCTGGAACTTGGCGATGGTGGCGTCGTCCAGGTTCTTCTTCCAGTTGAAGGAAGGCGAGCAGTTGTACGACAGCAGCTGGTCCGGGTATTCCTTCTTGATCGCTTCGGCGAAGCGACGGGCTTCGTCCAGGTCCGGCTTGGCGGTTTCGCACCAGATCAGGTCGGCATACGGCGCGTAGGCCAGGCCGCGGGAGATGGCCTGGTCGAGGCCGGCGCGGACCTTGTAGAAGCCTTCACGGGTACGGTCGCCGATCACGAACGGCTGGTCGTACGGGTCGCAGTCGCTGGTCAGCAGGTCGGCGGCGTTGGCGTCGGTACGGGCCAGGATGATGGTCGGTACACCGGCAACGTCGGCGGCCAGGCGGGCAGCCACCAGCTTCTGTACGGCTTCCTGGGTCGGTACCAGTACCTTGCCGCCCATGTGGCCGCATTTTTTCACCGAGGCCAGCTGGTCTTCGAAGTGCACGCCGGCGGCGCCCGCTTCGATCATGTTCTTCATCAGTTCGTAGGCGTTCAGTACGCCGCCGAAACCGGCTTCGGCGTCAGCCACGATCGGCGCGAAGTAGTCGATGTAGCCCTCGTCGCCTGGGTTCTTGCCGGCTTTCCACTGGATCTGGTCGGCGCGACGGAACGAGTTGTTGATGCGCTTGACCACGGTCGGCACCGAGTCGACCGGGTACAGCGACTGGTCGGGGTACATCGATTCGGCCGAGTTGTTGTCGGCGGCAACCTGCCAGCCGGACAGGTAGATGGCCTGGATGCCGGCTTTGACTTGCTGCACTGCCTGGCCACCGGTCAGGGCGCCCATGCAGTTGACGAAATCTTTTTCTGGGCGGAAGGACGGGTGGGCACCTTGGGTGACCAGCTTCCACAGTTTCTCTGCGCCCTGGCGAGCCAGGGTGTGCTCCGGTTGCAGCGAGCCACGCAGGCGAACGACATCAGCGGCGGTGTAGGTACGGGTCACGCCTTTCCAGCGCGGGTTTTCGGCCCAGTCTTTCTCGAGGGCTGCAATTTGCTGTTCGCGTGTCAGTGCCATGGAAATAAACCTCGTCGCATCGATCTTGAGTGTAATTGTGCTGATGCTCGACAAACGCGGCTCAGAGGGCCGGGCGGCTGTCCTGTTCGGGGGAGTGCGGCGGCGAACGCAGAAGGCTCGAAGGGGGAAGGGTGTGCAGGCCGGGCGAAGGCGTGCGCTGCAGGTTGGCTCGTGGATGCCGTGCTGCGGTGCTACGCGATTGCTGATGACTGCGGTGATGCGCTTCCGTCCCTCGGGACAACTTCTTCGTTGCAGTCGCAATCCCGTCGAACCGCCTTGTGGGCCGTATGGACACGAAGCGCCTGCGCTGGTGGTGTGCAGGGCGCTCCGAAGACCCTTGCCAGGGCCTCTGATTAGCGGGAGCGAGGCCATCATGCCTTTGCCAAAAAGTGCCTGTCAACGATTTTGTAGTGCTTTTTTCTGGTTACTACATCTTTGGTCTAATGCGACTTGCTGGTCAGTTTCAAGGCCTTTGGTCGAGGCCTTGAATTGCCTGGGATCAGTCAAGAAGGTCGACTTTGACACGCAAAGTCATATTTTCCCCACGCTGGGTGCTGTAGCTGAGGCTTGACGCACTGCGCTCGGCCTGGCTGTCCTGGTTGTAGCCTGCCAGTGTGATCCATTCACCCAACCTGCCGGTGACCGTTGTGTCGGTGCTTTGCACTTTCACTACATCGGCACGTTCCTGGCTCATTCGGTCGTTATTGGTGCTGATTTGCAGGCGTACGGTGTCACCGGTCAGGCGTGGGGTGACGTAGAAACCCTGGGTGACATTGCGGTATTGCGTGTCGCTCTGGATACGCCCGTAGCCGTCGGTGGAGGTGCTGGTGATGGGGATGCTCTGGCCGACCTGGATCAGCGCCGGTTGCCCTTCACTGGCCTGGATCTGCTGCAGGCCGCCTTCGCGGTTGGCCGTGCCGTATTGGATTACCCGCGCATTGCCGCGGTTGTCCTGGAAGTTGCTGTCGTTGTTGTCGACGCTGATCAGCAGGCGCTTGGGCGCGGTATCCAGTTGTTGCAGCAGGGTGCGCAGGTCGTCGATGCGTTCCTGGCTGGCATTGACGATCAGCTTGTCCTCGAAGGAGCTGACGCTACCGTCCTTGCCCAGGAACGACTGGGCGGCGGGCAGCAGCTCGGCGCTGCTGCGGTGTTGCAGGGGGATGACCTCGGTGGCGGCCTGGGCGGTCAGGCTGGCGGCCAGCAGCAGCGAGGCAAGGAGGGGGCGTAGCGGCATGTCCATGATCTCCGCGGGTGGAGTGAACATGATGGCAAATTTGTCGGCATCTTGCCGGGCCTGGATCACAGGGGTGTGAAAGGTTGCGGCTGTTGCTGGCCGCTGTCAGTCAATTTACGTAACATCGCCCCCAAATTTCAGTCTCGCCCCTCAAGGCAACACATGTCCTGTGGGAGCGGGTTTACCCGCGAAAGCGTCAGGGAATGCCCCATCGCATTCGCGGGTAAACCTGCTCCCACAGGGCAGGGGCGTGCTGCCTTAACTTCCTGTACAGGCCCCCCATGAAACCCGCTCGCCTACGCGCCGACCTGCTCGCCGGCCTCACCACCTCGTTCGCCCTGGTGCCCGAGTGCATCGCTTTTGCCCTGGTGGCCCACCTCAATCCGCTGATGGGCCTGTACGGCGCGTTCATCATCTGTACCCTGACCGCGCTGTTCGGCGGCCGCCCGGGGATGATCTCCGGCGCCGCCGGCTCGATGGCGGTGGTGATCGTCGCTTTGGTGGTGCAGCACGGCGCCCAATACCTGCTGGCCACGGTCCTGCTGGGCGGGGTGGTGATGATCCTGTTCGGCGTGCTGCGCCTGGGCAAGCTGGTGCGCCTGGTGCCGTACCCGGTCATGCTCGGTTTCGTCAATGGCCTGGCCATCGTCATCGCCCTGGCCCAGTTGGAGCACTTCAAAGAGGGTGAGCGCTGGCTCAGTGGCACGCCGCTGTACCTGATGATCGGCCTGGTGGCCCTGACCATGCTGGTGGTCTACATACTGCCCAAACTGACCCGCGCGGTGCCACCGGCGTTGGTGGCGATCCTCGGCGTCGGCCTGCTGGTGTACCTGTTCGGCTTGCCCACCCGCACCCTCGGCGACATGGCGCACATTGCCGGCGGCTTGCCGCAACTGGCCTTGCCGGACGTGCCGTGGAACCTCGAGACACTGAAGATCATCGCGCCCTATGCGCTGCTGATGGCCATGGTCGGCCTGCTGGAAACCCTGCTTACCCTCAACCTCACCGACGAAGTCACCGAGAGCCGTGGCTACCCGGACCGCGAGTGCGTGGCGTTGGGGGCGGCCAACATGGTCTCGGGCCTGTGCGGCGGCATGGGCGGCTGCGCGATGATCGGCCAGACCGTGATCAACCTCAGCTCCAACGGCCGTGGGCGGCTGTCGGGGGTGGTGGCTGGGGTGATGATCCTGCTGTTCGTGCTGTTCCTTTCGCCGTTGATCGAGCGTATTCCGCTGGCGGCTCTGGTCGGGGTGATGTTCGTGGTGGCCCAGCAGACCTTCGCCTGGGCCTCGTTGCGGGTGCTGCGCAAAGTGCCGGCGAGCGATGTGCTGGCGATCGTTGCGGTAACGGTAGTGACGGTGTTCACCGACCTGGCCATGGCGGTGATGTTCGGTATCGTCATCGCCGCGATCAACTTCGCCTGGCAGCATGCGCGTGAGCTGTACGCCGACAGCCATGTGGATGCGGCGGGCGACAAGCATTACCAGGTGCATGGGACGCTGTTCTTCGCCTCGACCACGCCGTTTCTCAATCAGTTCGACCCGGTCGGTGATCCGGCCCAGGTGACCTTGGATTGTCAGCATTTGAGCTTTGTCGATTATTCGGCGATCGCGGCGCTCAAGACCTTGCGCGAGCGGTATGCCAAGGCTGGGAAGCAGTTGCGGGTGGTGCATCTGTCCGAGCGTTGCAAGAAGCTGCTGAAGCGGGCGGGTGAGCAGCACTGACAAGCAGCGCTGCCTGACCTGACGCATTCGCGGGTAAATCGAGTGCGCAGCACTCGCCTCAGGACTCTCCGCGGCTCTTCTTCACGATGCTGTCGGCAATGCTCGCCGGTGCCTCGGCATAGCGGGTGAACTCCATGGTGTAGCTGGCCCGGCCCTGGGTCATCGAGCGCATCGAGGTGGCGTAGCCGAACATCTCGCCCAGTGGCACCTCGGCCCGGATGACCTTGCCGGCCGGGGTCTCGTCACCGTCCTGGATCATCCCGCGGCGCCGGCTCAGGTCGCCCATGATGTCGCCCTGATACTCCTCGGGCGTCACCACCTCGACCTTCATCACCGGCTCGAGCAACACCGCGCCGCCTTTCTGCGACAACTGCTTGGTGGCCATCGAGGCGGCGATCTTGTAGGCCATCTCGTTGGAGTCGACATCGTGGTACGAGCCGTCGAACACCGCCGCCTTCAGGCTGATCAGCGGGTAGCCGGCCAGCACGCCGTTCTTCATCTGCTCCTCGATGCCTTTCTGGATTGCCGGGATGTATTCACGTGGCACCACGCCGCCGACGATCTCGTTGATGAACTCCAGCCCTTCCTTGCCCTCGTCGCCCGGGGCAAAGCGAATCCAGCAGTGGCCATACTGGCCGCGCCCGCCGGACTGGCGCACGAAGCGGCCTTCGATCTCGCAGGTGTTGCGGATCTTCTCGCGGTAGGCCACCTGCGGCTTGCCGATGTTGGCCTCGACGTTGAACTCGCGGCGCATCCTGTCGATGATGATGTCCAGGTGCAGCTCACCCATGCCGGAGATGATGGTCTGCCCGGTTTCCTCATCGGTCTTGACCCGGAACGACGGGTCTTCCTGGGCCAGCTTGCTCAGGGCGATGCCCATTTTTTCCTGGTCGCCCTTGGTTTTGGGTTCGACCGCCTGGGAGATCACCGGGTCAGGGAAGTCCATGCGTTCGAGGATGATCGGCTTGTCCATGTCGCACAGGGTGTCGCCGGTGGTCACGTCCTTCATGCCGATCAGCGCGGCGATGTCGCCGGCGCACACATCCTTGATCTCGGCACGCTGGTTGGCGTGCATCTGCACCATGCGGCCGATGCGTTCCTTCTTGCCCTTGACCGAGTTGAGCACCGCATTGCCGGAGCTGAGCACCCCCGAATACACCCGGGCGAAGGTCAGGGTGCCGACGAACGGGTCGGTGGCGATCTTGAAGGCCAGGGCCGAGAACGGCTCCTTGTCGTCAGCGTGGCGTTCAAGGTGCTTCTCTTCATCGTCCGGGTCGGTGCCCTTGATCGCCGGGATTTCGGACGGGGCGGGCAGGTAGTCGATCACCGCGTCGAGCATCAATGGCACGCCCTTGTTCTTGAACGACGAGCCGAGGATGGTCGGCACGATTTCATTGGCGATGGTGCGTTTGCGCAGGGCTGCCTTGATTTCCTCGGTGGTGAACTCCTCGCCGTCGAGGAACTTCAGGGTCAGCTCTTCGCTGGCATCCGCCGCCGCCTCGATCATGTGGGCCCGCCATTCGTCGGCCAGGGCCTGCAGCTCCGCGGGGATCGCTTCTTCGCGGTAACTGGTGCCGTTGTCGGCGTCGTTCCAGTAGATGGCCTTCATCTTCACCAGGTCGATCTGGCCGATGAAGTTCTCCTCGCTGCCGATGGCCAACTGGATCGGCACCGGGTGGTGGCCCAGGCGCTGGTCGATCTGCTTCACCACGCGCAGAAAGTCGGCGCCTTGCCGGTCCATCTTGTTGATATAGGCCAGGCGCGGCACATGGTACTTGTTGGCCTGGCGCCAGACGGTCTCGGACTGCGGCTCGACGCCATCAGCGCCGCTGAACACCACCACCGCGCCATCGAGCACGCGCAACGAGCGCTCCACCTCGATGGTGAAGTCGACGTGGCCGGGGGTGTCGATGATGTTGAAGCGGTACTTGTGCTCGAACTGCTTGGTCGAGCCTTGCCAGAACGCGGTGGTGGCCGCCGAGGTGATGGTGATGCCGCGCTCCTGCTCCTGGGCCATCCAGTCCATGGTCGCGGCGCCGTCGTGCACCTCGCCCATCTTGTGGTTGACCCCGGTGTAGAACAGGATCCGCTCGGTGGTGGTGGTCTTGCCGGCATCGACGTGGGCGACGATGCCGATATTGCGGTACAGCTCGATGGGGGTCGTGCGGGCCATGGCGGGTCACCTGCGGGTGAGGGTTCTCCCAACTTAGCAGAGCGGGAGAATCCTGCCGTGGCAGGCCGTCAGTCGGCGAGCACTTGCAACTGCCACTGGCCGTCGACTTCCCGGGCCAGGCCGCTGGCCGGCAGCAGGGCCAGCAGGCGGGCGTGCAGGCTGGCCTCGGTGAAGGACTTGAGGGTGGTCATGTCCAGAGTGCCGACGGTGACCAGGTCGTTCTTGGTGTAGGACAGCCAGGCTTTCTTCAGCACCAGCAGCACGTCACTGCCGGCGGTGTTGGCGAAGCGGCGATTCACCGTGCGGCCTTCCAGTTCGAAGGTGTGGCGGTGGCTGTAGCTGCTTTCGTCGCCGTTGCCCTCTACGCAGCGATGGCAGCGGCAGGCGCCGTCGGCGAAGGCGTTGCGCAGGTAGCTGTTGAAGTCCACGACGGGCTTGAGGGTCAGGCGTTTGTCGACCTCGAACAGGTCGGCGATCAGGGGAAGTTCTGCGCTCACTCGGTATCCTCGCGTGGTGTGGCGTGCATCGGCGGGCACCCTAACAGATCGGGGCATCCAGATCACCTGTTGCAGGCCAGGCCTCTTCGCGGGTCAACCCGCTCCCACAGGGATGTCGTATCGCTGTGGGAGCGGCGGTTCGGCGCCCCGATTTACCCGCGAAGAGGCCATTAGAGACAACAAGGGCCGCCTGCCGTACTCTACGCGCCCATACGCCTAATACACCTGTTGAGGTAACCCCGCTTGAGCACCAAGTACCCCTACATCGCCACCGTGACCGTCAGCGCCGAAGACCGTGGGGGCGACACCGAGGCCTCGGAAAACACCAACATGCGCGTGGGCCTCGAGGCGGTGACCGAGGTGCTGAAGAAAGTGCATTTCGTCGGCACGCTCGCGGCCCCCGAAAAAGGCGCCACGCACATCTGCGTCACCCTGGAGAACGGCCTGAGCTACTACGGCCTGATCGTCAACGGCCACGCCGAACTCGAAGGCGGCTGGATCGCCTTCGAATGCGACATGCCTACCCCCGAAGAACTCGGGCTGTAAGCCTCAGCCGAGTTCCGTCAGGCACTGCTCGAGGATATCCAGCCCTTCCTCGAGCACCTGTGGCTCGATGGTCAGCGGTGCCAGCAGGCGGATGATGTGCCGCGCCTTGCCGCTTGGCATCAGCAGCAGGCCCTTGCTACGCGCCGCTTCCAGCACCTTGGCCAGCGCCGCTGGCGCCGGGCTGCCGTCGGCATTGAGCAGTTCGATGCCGCGCATGGCGCCGGTGCCGGTCAGGCGCCCGAGCGCAGCGCACACCCCTGAGGTTTTCCAGCGCGCATGGCGCGCGACGATGGCCTGTTCCTGGCGCTCGCCCCAGGTGGCGAGGTTGGCATCGGTCATCTGCGCCAGGCTCGCCAGTGCCGCTGCACAGGCGATCGGGTTGCCCGAGTAGGTGCCACCCAGCCCGCCCTTGGGCAGCGCATCGATGATTTCCCTGCGACCGACCACCGCGCCCAGCGGCATGCCGCCAGCGATGCTCTTGGCCAGCAGCAGCAAGTCGGGCTCTATGCCCAGGCGAGGGAATGCAAAGCGTTGCCCGGTACGGCCGAAGCCCGACTGGATCTCGTCGATGATGATCAGGATCCCGTGCTCGTCGCAGAAGCGCCGCAGCGCCTGGGCAAATGCCGGGTCCAGGGCGAGGAAGCCGCCTTCGCCCTGCACCGGCTCGAAGATGAATGCCGCCACGTCCTCCACCGCCAGCTCAACGCTGAACAGCCGCTCCATGGCCTTGAGCGCCTGCTCGCAGGTGACGCCGGTGTCGGCACTGGGGTAGGGCAGGTGGTAGACCGGGCCGGGCAGTTCGCCCACGCGTTGCTTGTAGGGCGCGACCTTGCCGTTGAGGTTGAGGGTGGCCAGGGTGCGGCCATGGAAGCCGCCGTCGAAGGCGATGATGGCGCGCTTGCCGGTGGCGCCACGGGCGACCTTCAGGGCATTTTCCGCCGCCTCCGCGCCGCTGTTGGTGAGCATGCCTGCCAAGGGGTAACTGACCGGCACGAACTGGCGCAAGCGCTCCATCAGCTCCAGGTACGGGCCATGGGGGGCGGCGTTGAACGCATAGTGGGTCAGACGCGTGGCCTGCAACTGGATCGCCTCGACCACTGCCGGGTTGCAGTGGCCCAGGTTGAGCACGCCAATGCCGCCGACAAAGTCGATATAACGTTTGCCGTCGGTATCCCACACTTCGGCATTACGGCCATGGGAAAGTGTAATCGGGTGAACGATGGCGATGGACTGGCTGATACTTTCCTGATTCATGTGCACGCGGCCTGTTGTTCGAATTACTGACTATCGAAGCGTGCCGGGGATATATTCCGCAAACGAATTATCGGATTGCGATCATTCCATGAATTCGTGATGTAAGCGATCGCGGGGCAAGCTCGCTCCCACGCTGTGAACAATTCAAGGCGTGGGAGCGGGCTTGCCCCGCGATTGGCCCTAATCCCCCTCGGCCACCCGCTCGCGAATCCATTGCACGAAGGCCCGTACCTTCGGCACCTCGGCCGCATGCTCGGCATGCGCCATGAAGTGCCGGCCATTGCTGGGCACCGGATGGTCCCAGGCCACCACCAGCTTGCCTTCGCTCAGCTCCTCGGCCACCAGGTAACGCGGGATCAGGGCAATCCCGCAGCCGGCGATGGCGGCGCGAATGCACAGGTAGAACGTGTCGAAACGTGGCCCGTGGTAGCTGTTCTGGCTGTGCAGCCCCAGCCCCAGGAACCACTCGTGCCAGGCCTCAGGGCGCGAGGCGCACTGCAGCAGACGGTGCTCGGTCAGCGCCGTGGCGCAGGTGATGCGCTGCCGGGCCAACAGCGCTGGCGCGCACACCGGCACCACGGCTTCGCTGAACAGCTCGATGCAGGTCGCCCCCGGCCAGGTGCCCTGGCCAAAGAAAAACGCCACGTCGGCCTTGGCCTGCACCAGGTCGAACGGCTCCAGTTCGTTGCGGATGTCCAGGTGGATGCGCGGGTGCCGCTCGCCAAAACCCTTGAGCCGGGGCACCAGCCAGCGTGCGCCGAAGGTCGGCTGGGTGGCGATGCGCAGCACCTCGGTCTCGTCGCCGTAGCTGAGGATGTAGCGGCTGGAGATGTCGATCTGGGTGAGGATCTTGTTCACCTCGGTGAGGTACAGCGCCCCCGCCGGGGTGAGGTGCAGGCGCCGGCGAATGCGCTGGAACAGCGGGTGGGCGAGCATGTCCTCGAGCTGCGCCACCTGCTTGCTGACCGCGCTCTGGGTCAGGTGCAGTTCCTGCGCGGCGCGGGTGAAGCTCAGGTGGCGGGCGGCGGCCTCGAAGCATTGCAGGGCGGTGGTGGATGGCATCAGGCGTTTGGACATGGCAAAGGCGCTACCCGGCAAAAAAGGAAGGAATTCATTCCTTAACAGAATGATGTGCTTCGAAAAGGTCGTTTGTTGACCCGTCCCTATAGATTAATACTGACCTGGATCAACGATGACAACCGGTAGTGCAAAGAGGAGGGCAAAACCACGACCGGCGTTTTACAAGAACAACAACGAGCACCTGCGACTTACTGAATTCTGCTCCAACTTTCAGCCGTCCTTGCAACGGCCGACCCATTCGAGGGTTCCCCATGGCATCGTCAAACAATAAGAAACAGCGTTCCCTGCAACACGGCCTGACTTCCCGTCAGGTCTCGATGATTTCCATCGCCGGCATCATCGGCGCCGGGCTGTTCATCGGCTCCTCCAACGCCATCGCCACCGCCGGCCCGGCCATCCTCATCTCCTACGCCATGACCGGCCTGCTGGTGCTGCTGGTGATGCGCATGCTCGGCGAAATGGCCATCGCCAACCCCAACAGCGGTTCGTTCTCCACCTATGCCAGCGAAGCCATCGGCCCTTGGGCCGGCTTTACCATCGGCTGGCTGTACTGGTGGTTCTGGGTGCTGATCATCCCGGTCGAGGCCATTGCCGGCGCCGACATCCTGCACACCTACTTCCCCGGGGTGCCGTCCTGGCTGTTCGCCTTCCTGATCATGGTCGTGCTGTCGGGCACCAACCTGATCAGCGTGAAGAACTTCGGTGCTTTCGAATACTGGTTCGCGCTGGTGAAAGTGGTTGCGATCATTGCCTTCATCGTGGTCTGCAGCCTGGCTGTGTTCGGCTTCTGGCCGCTGGCCGAGGTCTCCGGGGTGAGCCGCCTGTGGGACCACGGTGGCTTCATGCCCAACGGCTTCGGCACCGTGCTGGGTGGCGTGCTGATCACCATCTTCTCGTTCTTCGGCGCCGAGATCGTCACCATCGCCGCCGACGAGACCGCCAACCCGAAAGACAAGATCCGCCGCGCCACCAACCTGGTGGTGTACCGCATCGCCATCTTCTACCTGGCGTCGATCTTCCTGGTGGTGTCGCTGGTTGCCTGGAACGACCCAGCCTTGAAAGCCGTGGGTTCGTTCCAGCGCGTGCTCGAGGTGCTCAATGTGCCCGGGGCCAAGCTGCTGGTTGACCTGGTGGTGTTGGTGGCAGTGACCAGTTGCATGAACTCCGGCCTCTACACCGCTTCGCGGATGCTGTACTCCCTGGGCGCCCGTGGCCAGGCGCTGAGCATGACCAAGCGTATCTCGGGTGCTGGCGTGCCGACCGTGGCGGTGATCCTCTCGACCCTGGCAGGCTTCGCTGGCTGCCTGGTCAACTATGTGTTCCCCGGCAAGGTGTTCGGCTTCCTGCTCTCGACCACCGGCGCCATCGCTTTGCTGGTGTACCTGGTGATCGCCGTTTCGCAGCTGCGCATGCGTGCCCGTGCCGAGCGTGAAGGGCGGCCGCTGGAGCTGAAGATGTGGCTGTTCCCGTGGCTGACCTGGCTGGTGATCGGCACCATCGTGATGGTCCTGGGTTACATGCTGTTCAGCGATGCGTACCGCTATGAAACGCTGATGACCGCAGGTGTGACCTTGTTCATCCTGCTGGTTTCGCTGACCCAGAAGCGCGGCAGTGCAGTGGCGCAGACGGCCTGATGTTTCTGTTTTAATGGGGGCGTTTCGCGCCCCCATTCCAACAAGCACAGGCTGCGTATGAACGATCAGATGCTTTCCCTCCAGGCCCTCGCCGCACCCGACGGCACTTGCTACGGCTGTGGTAGCGCCCACCCCTCCGGCCTGCACCTGCAAAGCCACTGGGATGCCGACGGCATCCACCTGTTGTGCCGGCATGCACCGGATCAAACCTTCATCGGCTGGCCCGGCCTGGTCTACGGCGGCTTGCTGGCCATGCTGGTCGACTGCCACTCCAACTGGACCGCAATGGCCTACCACTACCGCGCCGAGGGCCGCGAGGCGGGCAGCCTGCCGCGTATCGATTGCGTCACCGGCAGCCTCGGGCTCAATTACCTGAAACCGACCCCAATGGGCGTGGAGCTGTTGCTCAAGGCCCGCGTGGAGGGCGAAGTCGGCCGCAAGACGCGGGTCATCTGCGAGGTCTGGGCGGGTGATGTCCTGACTGTCACCGCCGACTCGGTGTTCGTGCGGGTGGACACCGAAAAGCTCAAGCTCAAGGCACACGGCCAGGCCTGACAACAGGCCGTTCACCCAGCATTTTTGCCAGTAGACGCCTGAACGGCGCTCGCCCCAAACGTGGGCGTGCGCCGTTCAGGCGTTTTGCCGTCAGGCATAGGGCCTACGCCGAAGCAGTTGTTGAAAAAGCCGACAGGGTAGTTGGGAAAAGTCCTATTTGGCCGTCGGCTTCGTGGCAATAGTCTTGCGTCGCTTCCAGATCAGGCTGTCTGTTCATCAACTGCCTGTGGTCACCGACGCCGGTAGCCACAGATTCGCGAGCGCATCAAAGGAGCCTATTCCATGCGTTTCAACTGCAAGACCTTGCCGCTTGTTGGCCTGCTCATGATCATGAGCGGCTGCGCCAGCGTGACTGTTCCCAATGAGCAGATCGAACTGGCCCGCAATGCGGTCAACCGCGCCGTCGCCGCCGAAGCCACCCAATATGCCCCGGTGGAGATGCGCGCCGCCCAGGACAAGATGAGCGCCCTGGACCGGGCCTTGGGGGAGAAGAAGTTCGAACAGGCCCGCACCCTGGCCGAAGGGGCGAGGGCAGACGCGCGAGTAGCCGAGCGCAAGGCCCAGGCGCTCAAGGCCAAAGAGCAGTTGGAGGTCGCCCGCAAGGGGATCGAAGTGCTCAAGCAGGAGATCCTTGATGCTCCTGACAGCCCAACTGCCAAATCCGTTCATTGAAGGAAGTGACCATGTCCAAAGCCTACCTGCTGCCCGCTATGTCGCTCCTTGGTCTGATGCTGGCCGGCTGCGGCACCACGCCGGAAAATCCCGCATTGCTTGAAGCTCGCGAAGCCTATTCGGTGTTGCAAGGCAAACCCGAGGCAAGCCGTCTCGCCGCGCTGGAAACCCAGGACGCCTACACCGCCCTGGGCAAGGCCGAGTTGGCCTCGCTCAAGGACCGCAAGTCCGCCGAGGTCGAGCGTCTGGCCATGCTGGCCGCTCGGCAGATCGAGTTTGCTCAACAGACCATCGACCTGCGCAACACCGATGCTGCGCTCAAACGTGTCGAGCTCGAGCGAACCCAGGCCCGCCTGGATGCACGCACCGCACAGCTCAACGCGCTCAAGGCCAAGCCGAGTGTACGCGGCGATGTGGTGACCTTCGGTGATGTGCTGTTCCAGACCGGCATGGCCGAGCTGAACGGCCGCAGCCAGCACAACATTCAGGAACTGGCTGCGTACCTGCAGGCAAACCCTGAGCGCAACGTGCTGGTAGAGGGTTTCACCGACGCCACCGGCAGCGATGCCCTCAACCAGCGACTGTCCGAGCAGCGGGCTGACGCGGTGGCCAACGCGCTGCGCCGTCAGGGTGTTGCTGCGCAGCGCATCAAAAGCGCCGGTTATGGCAAGGACTACCCGGTGGCCAGTAACGCCACGGCGCAGTCACGCCAGCTCAACCGACGCGTCGAGGTGGTGATCTCCAGGGGCGCCGAGGCTGTCGCGCCACGCTTCTGATGTGCAGCCGGCGCAGCCCTTTGGCTGCGCCATCCGGCACGCTGCGATGGTCAAACCGCAGCGCTGTCCCTAAAGTGATCGTTTCGATGATTGCAGGGACCGAGCATGACCGATCTGAGCGCATTCCCCATCACCCGCAAGTGGCCGGCGCAACACCCCGAGCGCCTGCAGCTGTATTCGCTGCCCACGCCCAATGGCGTCAAGGTGTCGATCATGCTGGAGGAAATCGGCCTGGCCTACGAGCCGCACAAGGTCAGCTTCGACAGCGATGACCAACTGAGCCCCGAATTCATTTCACTGAGCGCCAACAACAAGATCCCGGCGATTCTCGATCCTGATGGCCCGGGCGGCAAACCGCTGGCGTTGTTCGAATCCGGCGCGATCCTGCAGTACCTGGCGGAAAAAAGCGGCCAGTTGCTCAGCCAGGACCCGGCCCAGCGCTACCAGACGATCCAGTGGTTGATGTTCCAGATGGGCGGCATCGGGCCGATGTTCGGCCAGGTGGGCTTCTTCCATTTCTTTGCTGGCAAGGACTACGAGGACAAGCGCCCACGCGATCGTTACGTCAACGAGTCGAAGCGTTTGCTGGGCGTGCTGGACCGGCACCTGCAAGGCCGTGAATGGATGGTCGACGAATACAGCATTGCCGACATTGCCATCTTCCCTTGGGTGCGCAACCTGGTGGAACGCTACAACGCCCGTGACCTGGTGGGCTTCGATGAGTTCAAGGAGGTGCAGCGGGTGCTGGCCAGCTTCCTCGAACGGCCTGCCGTTCAGCGTGGCCTGAAAATCCCCGGTTGATTGGGCATCACTGAACCTGTGGGAGCGGGTTTACTCGCGAAGGCTTTGGCGGGTTCGCCATCGCATTCGCGGGTAAACCCGCTCCCACAGGCTCACTCTTTCAACCTAGAGAATCTGATTCAGAAGCCAGTACAGCGTCCCCGCCAGCACCATCGCCGCCGGCAGGGTCAGCACCCAGGCCATCAGCAGGTTGACCAGGGTGCGCTTCTGGATCCCCGAGCCATTGGCAACCATGGTCCCGGCCACCCCCGAGCTCAACACATGGGTGGTCGACACCGGTAGCCCGAACATGTCCGCCGCGCCAATGGTGCACATCGCCACCACTTCCGCCGACGCGCCCTGGGCATAGCTCAGGTGGGTCTTGCCGATCTTTTCACCCACCGTCACCACGATGCGCCGCCAGCCGACCATGGTGCCCAGGCCCAGGGCGATGGCCACCGCCACTTTGACCCATAGGGGGATGTAACGGGTGGCATCGTCCAGCTGGCGCTTGAACAGTTGCACATGGCGGGCGGTGTCGGCGTCGAACGCCACCAGCGTGTTCTTGTCGATCAGGCGGATGGCTTCGCTGGTCAGGTACATGTCGTTGCGCACGTTGGCCATGGCTTCGGCCGGCACACGGTTGAGCGAGCCATAGCCCTTGACCTCTTCGCCGATCATGCCGGTCAGCGCGGCCAGGGCCGGTACCAGTTCGGGGTTGGCCTTGGGCTGGCCGATGAAAGTGGTCAGGGTCTGTCGAGGGTCGGCCGGGGCCGCCTGCGGGGCGCTACGCACCAGCGCCTGGCGGGTCACTTCGGCCACCGCCGAGAATTGCAGGGCCTGTTCGCTGGGCATGGTCTTGTTCAGGGCGTAGGCCATCGGCAGGGTACCGACCAGGATCAGCATGATCAGGCCCATGCCTTTCTGCCCGTCGTTGGAGCCGTGGGCGAACGATACGCCGGTGCAGGTGAGGATGAGCACACCGCGGATCCACCAGGGTGGCGGGGTCTGGCCCTCGGGCGCCTGGTACAGCTCCTGGCGTTTGACCAGCGCGCGCAGGGCCAGCAGTAGCAGGGCAGCGCAGGCGAAACCGATCAACGGCGAAAACAGCAGGGCATAGCCGACCTTGCTCGCCTGGCCCCAGTCCACCCCGCTGGTACCGTCGCGCCCGTGCATCAGTGCGTTGGCCACGCCCACGCCGATGATCGAGCCGATCAGCGTGTGCGAGGAAGAGGCCGGCAGGCCCAGCCACCAGGTGCCGAGGTTCCAGATGATCGCCGCCAGCAGCAGGGCGAAGACCATGGCGAAACCGGCGCCCGACCCGACCTGCAGGATCAGCTCGACCGGCAGCAGGGCGATGATGCCGAAAGCCACCGCGCCGCTGGAAAGCAGCACACCGAGAAAATTGCACAGCCCTGACCACACCACCGCCACCGGCGCTGGCAGCGAATGGGTGTAGATCACCGTGGCCACGGCGTTGGCGGTGTCATGGAAACCGTTGACGAATTCGAAGCCCAGGGCGATCAGCAAGGCCAGGCCCAGCAACAGGAACGGCGTGACCGTGGTGATCACGGTGCCGCTGGCGCTGACATCTTGCTTGAGGCTCCAGAAGGTATAGGCCAGGCCGGCCAGCAGCAGGCCGAAGAACAGCACCAGAGTGGCGCGGCCAGGGCGGTGGGACAGCTGAGGGCGAGAATCCAGCTTGACCAGCGCGTCCTGGCTGACCATCAAGGGGGTTGTCATGGGTGGGCTCCGGTGTGCTTAGAGGCACGAGGCGAGGTATCCCATCCTAGAAACAATCTGTTACCGGGGAGTGACCTCGATCAAAGGAACTTCTAGTCTAGGAGGCATCGGCGAATTGCCAAGCGAGCCCCGAATGATCCGCTGCAAGCGTGTGTACGACCCGATTGAAGCCTGCGATGGCCAGCGTGTGCTGGTCGACCGGCTGTGGCCGCGCAACAAGCGCAAGGAGGACCTGCAGGGTCAGTGGTTGCGCGAGGCTGCACCTTCCGACGAACTGCGCAAGGCGTTCCATGCCGGCGAACTGGATTTCGCCGCGTTCACCCGGCGTTACCATCATGAGCTGGCCGCTCATCCCGAGCATTGGTACCCGTTGCTGGACTTGGCGGACAACGGCGACCTGACGCTGCTGTACGCCGGCAAGGACACCGAACACAACAATGCCCGGGTGCTCGCCGACTGGCTGGAGGATGAACGGCAGCGGCGCGGGCCGGGCAGTTCGCCGGTGTGCTATGCCCCTTAGGGGCAGGCTTGCCGGCGATGGACCCAATGGCACAATGCGAACCTCGGAACTCGATCCAATCCCACCATGACTCTTGCACTGATTCCCGCCACTGATGAACACCTCACCTTTGCCCGCGACCTGACCCGCCGGGCGATGCTGCCTTACTACCGTGAATTCGACCTGCTGTGGATCGAGGAGGCCTTCGACCAGGCCTGGGGCTGGCGCGAGCAGTGGCTGGTGGTGGAGGGCGGGCAGGTGCTGGGTTTTTGCAGCCTCAGTCAGGATCGCCAGGCGTTGTACATACGCGAACTGCATCTGTTGCCCGAGCATCGCGGGCGTGGAGTGGGGGGGTGGGTGCTGGAGGCGTTGGCAGCCTGCGCCCAGCAGCGGCATTTGCCAATGTTGCGTTTGATGGTGTTCAAGGGCAACCCGGCGCAACAACTATATCGGCGCCGGGGATTCCTCGAAGCGGGGGAGGATGAGTGTTTTGTCAGAATGCAACGATTGATTGTACGGTGACCTTGAAGGTGCCGTCGACTTCGTATTCTCCCGCTTTGAAGTTAAACCTCCCTGTGCGACTTGTTGGTGAGGTTTCATTGATGGTCAATGTCCCCTCGTGGGCGTTAAAGGGATTGTTTGCGCCAACTTGCAGTGCGCCTTGGTATTTTTTATCTGGGCCCAATTCATAGGTGCCTGCGGCCATCTCCTCACTGTTGAGGTTCCAAAGCGCGACTACGCGCCGATCATTAGGGGGGCCAAAATAACCAAGAAGAGCAAAGGGCAACATGTGGCCTTCTTTGAAATCTACCTCCTGGGGTGGTTTGGTCGTATGGCTTAAGTCCGCTTTAAAGGTTCCATCGAAATATTGCTGTTTTCTTCCTTTAACGTCTTCAAGAAGTGCTTCGATGTTTGGATATTTGCGCATTTTCATGCGAGGGCTCCTGGTTGAGTTTGCCACTTTAATGTGCTGCGCATATAGAAGGCTGGCAACTGGCAGATTTAATAGTTGACGGTGTGTTTATAGTGAGGTTGGTACGTGTATTGGGGCGCGTTTGAACATGCTGCAAATGATTGGCGCAACCCTTTTCAGGGGCAATCTAGCTCCCTTTGCTTGCCAGAATTGGATCCAATTGGCATAGTGCCGGACGAATGCAAGCGCATTCACTCGGGTGCTGGACGCGCTCGAGCCGAACAGATGCAGAGGAGGCAAACAGATGAGTGGATTCGGCCCGCGCCTGAGAGAGGAACGCGAACGCTTGGGGCTGACCCAGCGCGTGTTCGGTGACGTAGGGGGTGTCGAGCCCAATGCCCAGGGCAAATACGAGAGCGGCGAACGTACGCCACGGATGGACTACCTTGCCGCGGTCGCGGCCAGGGGAGTCGATGCGCTGTATGTGTTGACCGGTGTGCCGACCCCGGCGCCACTGGATTGTCTCACCGCCGACGAAGACCGTCTGCTCGGTGCCTTCCGCCGTTTGCCGCAAGCCGATCAGGCGGCTGTCTGGCACCTGCTGCACCGTCTGGCTGGAGAAGCTACAAGCGCTGAGGTAGTGCGGATGCGCCCACCTGAGCGTAACGCCTATTTTCATGACGCTTTACGCTAGGTTGCTTGTGAAAAATTTTGTTAAGGTGGCGGGATCCAATCGCCCCACTAATGAGGTGTCTGCTTGATTAGGGTCCTGGTGGTCGACGATCACGATCTGGTGCGTACCGGCATTACGCGCATGCTGGCCGACATCGATGGCCTGCAAGTGGTGGGGGAGGCGGACTCGGGTGAGTCCGCCCTCAAGCTTGCCCGCGAGCTCAAGCCGGACGTGGTTCTGATGGACGTGAAAATGCCAGGGATCGGCGGCCTTGAAGCAACCCGCAAATTGTTGCGCAGCCAGCCGGACACCAAAGTGGTGGCGGTAACCGTGTGCGAGGAAGACCCGTTCCCCACTCGCCTGATGCAGGCGGGTGCCGCCGGCTACCTGACCAAGGGCGCCGGGCTCGACGAAATGGTCCAGGCCATCCGCCTGGCGTTTGCCGGCCAGCGTTACATCAGTCCGCAGATTGCCCAGCAACTGGCGCTCAAGTCGTTCCAACCCCAGGGCTCGCCGTTCGATACGCTGTCGGAGCGGGAAATCCAGATCGCCCTGATGATCGTCGGTTGCCAGAAAGTGCAGATCATCTCTGACAAGTTGTGTCTGTCCCCCAAGACCGTCAATACTTACCGTTATCGAATCTTCGAAAAACTCTCGGTTACCAGCGACGTCGAACTGACCTTGCTGGCCGTTCGCCACGGTATGGTCGACGCAAGTCTTTAAGCACACCCATGTCACAACCTTTTGATGCCAGCGCGTTCCTGGCGACCTGCAGTGGTCGCCCGGGCGTGTACCAGATGTTCGACAGCGAGGCGCGGCTGCTCTACGTGGGCAAGGCCAAGAACCTCAAGAAGCGTTTGGCCAGCTATTTCCGCAAGACCGGCCTGGCGCCCAAAACTGCCGCACTGGTGGGGCGCATCGCCCAGGTCGAGACCACCATCACCGCCAATGAGACCGAAGCGCTGCTGCTTGAGCAGACACTGATCAAGGAGTGGCGGCCGCCTTACAACATTCTGCTGCGCGACGATAAGTCCTACCCCTATGTGTTCCTCTCCGACGGTGAATTCCCGCGCCTGGGCATCCACCGTGGTGCCAAGAAAGCCAAGGGCCGCTACTTCGGCCCTTACCCCAGCGCCGGCGCCATTCGCGAAAGCCTGAGCCTGTTGCAGAAGGCCTTCTCGGTGCGCCAGTGCGAGGACAGCTATTACGCCAACCGCACCCGGCCCTGCCTGCAGTACCAGATCAAACGCTGCAAGGCGCCTTGCGTGGGCCTGGTCGAGCCGGCCGAGTATGCCGAGGACGTGCGGCACTCGGTGATGTTCCTCGAAGGGCGAAGCCAGCAACTGGGCAACGAGCTCAATGCCGAGATGGAAAAGGCCGCCATGGTCCTGAACTTCGAAAAGGCCGCCGAGCTGCGTGACCAGATCGCGCTGCTGCGCCGGGTCCAGGACCAGCAGTACATGGAAGGCGGCTCCGGCGACGTGGATGTGGTGGCGGCCTTCGTCAACCCCGGCGGCGCCTGCGTGCACCTGATCAGCGTGCGCGGCGGGCGGGTGCTGGGCAGCAAGAACTTCTTCCCCCAGGTGGGCATCGAGGAGGAGGTGGCCGAGGTCATGGCCGCGTTCCTTTCCCAGTACTACCTGGGCAATGCCGAGCGCGAACTGCCGGGCGAGCTGATCGTCAATGTGGTGCACGAGGATTTCGCCGCAATCAGTGAAGCCGTACAGACCCTGCGTGGCCGCGAGCTCTGCATCAGCCACCGGGTGCGCGGTACCCGTGCGCGCTGGCAGCAGTTGGCGGTGACCAACGCCGAACAAGCGCTCAACGCCCGCCTGGCCAACCGCCAGCACATGGCCGCACGCTTCGAGGCACTGGCCCAGGTGCTGGACCTGGATGAAGTCCCGCAGCGCCTGGAGTGCTACGACATCAGCCACTCCAGCGGCGAGGCCACCGTGGCCTCGTGCGTGGTGTTCGGCCCCGAAGGCCCGCTCAAGTCCGACTACCGCCGCTTCAACATCGAAGGTGTCACCGCCGGCGACGACTACGCCGCCATGCACCAGGCCCTGTTGCGCCGCTACGGGCGCATCAAGGACGGCGAGGGCAAGCTGCCCGACGTGCTGCTGGTGGACGGCGGCAAGGGCCAGTTGAACATGGCCCGCGACGTGATGCAGGAACTGGGCTTCGCCGACCTCACCCTGCTCGGCGTGGCCAAGGGCGTGACCCGCAAGGCCGGTTTCGAAACCCTGTACCTGAACGACGTGGCCCACGAGTTCACCCTCAAGGGCGACAACCCGGCGCTGCACCTGATCCAGCAGATCCGCGACGAAGCCCACCGTTTCGCCATCACCGGCCACCGCGCCAGGCGCGGCAAGGCCCGCCGCACCTCCAGCCTTGAAGACGTGGCCGGGGTGGGGCCCAAGCGCCGGCGCGAGCTGCTGAAACATTTCGGCGGCCTGCAGGAGCTCAACCGCGCCAGTATCGACGAGATCGCCAAGGCCCCCGGCATCAGTAAAAAGCTTGCCGAGTCGATTTATGCCAGCCTGCATAGCGAGTAGAATGCCGGGCTCAACTCGCAGCCAGTCGTACCGATGAATATTCCAAACCTGCTCACCGTTCTACGCGTCCTGCTCATTCCGATCTTCATCCTGCTGTTCTATGTGCCCTATCACTGGAGCTACATGGCCGCCAGCACGGTGTTCGCCATCGCCGCCGCCACCGACTGGCTGGACGGCTACCTGGCCCGTCGGCTGCAGCAGAGCACACCGTTCGGCGCCTTCCTCGACCCGGTGGCGGACAAGCTGATGGTTGCCGTGGCGCTGGTGCTGCTGGTGCAGGTGCACGCCAACTTCTGGCTCACGCTGCCGGCGGCGGTGATCATCGGCCGCGAGATCGTGGTTTCGGCGCTGCGCGAGTGGATGGCCGAGCTGGGGGCGAGGGCGCATGTGGCGGTGTCGAGCCTGGGCAAATGGAAAACCGCCGCGCAGATGCTGGCGCTGGTGATCCTGCTGGCCAACCCGCCGGCCATGACCTTCTGGGTGGCGCTGGGCTACGGCCTGCTGCTGGTGGCCGCCGGCCTGACCCTGTGGTCGATGGTGCACTACCTGATCGCCGCCTGGCCGCACCTGCGCGAAGGTTCTGAGCAGAAATAAAACTTTTTTGAATCAAGGGGTTGACGCCGTTCTACAAATCGCTAGAATGGCCCCCATCACGACGCGGGAATAGCTCAGTTGGTAGAGCACGACCTTGCCAAGGTCGGGGTCGCGAGTTCGAGTCTCGTTTCCCGCTCCAAATATAGATCTACAGAATTCCATGGAAGTCTGTAAATCGTCGAAGAAAGGGCCGAAAGGCCCTTTTTTCGTTCCTGCGAAAAAGCACCGCAAACCTGCAGAATCCGGACCTTTCACGTCCGCGATCGAGCCCTGTCCGCTAATCAGAACCCTTCCAGCACTATCTTCCCGCGTGCCTTGCCACTTTCGATCATGGCGTGAGCGCGCTTGAGGTGCTCGGCGTTGATAGTGCCGTAATGCTCGCCCAGGGTTGTCTTGAGCACGCCATCGTCGACCAGCTGCGCAACGCGATCGAGCAACTGGTGCTGCTTGATCATGTCCTCGGTCTTGTACAGCGAACGGGTGAACATGAGCTCCCAGTGCAGCGAAAGCGACTTGCGCTTGAGCGCCATCACATCGAGCTGCAGCGGGTCGTCGATCAACGCCAGCTTGCCTTGTGGGCGAAGCACTTCCACCAGTTGCGGCAGGTAGGTGTCGGTGTGGGTCAGGCTGATGACGTAGTCGATCTGGTTCAGCTTGAGCGCGTCCAGCTGAAGCGCGAGCGATGCGCTGTGATCGATGACATGGTGGGCGCCCAGGTCCTTGACCCACGCCTGGGTCTCAGGCCTGGACGCTGTGCCGATCACAGTCAACTGCGTGAGCTTGCTGGCGAGCTGGACCAGGATCGAGCCCACCCCGCCGGCAGCCCCTACCACCAACAGGCACTGGCCCTTGCCACCGTTTTCCTCGACGCCCAGGCGGTCGAACAGCAGCTCCCACGCGGTAATTGACGTGAGGGGCAGGGCGGCGGCGCTGGCGTTGTCCAGGCTGCGGGGCTTGTGCCCGACGATGCGTTCGTCGACAACGTGGAATTCGCTGTAGCTGCCAGGGCGGTCGATGGCCCCGGCGTAGAACACTTCATCACCCGGCTGGAACAACGTCACTTGGTCGCCGACCTCGCGGACGACACCAACGGCATCCCAGCCCAGCACTTGCGGGTGTTCACCCCCGCGGCTGGCGCGGATCTTGGTATCGACCGGGTTGACGGCGATGGCCTGGACTTCGACCAGCAGGTCCCGTGCACCGGGTTTTGGCTTGGGCAGTTCCGCGTCGTACAGCGATTGCGGATCCTGGATCGGCAAAGCGGGTTGGGTGTAAACGACGGCCTTCATTGGCGCTTCCTCTAGGGTGTTGAAAAAGTGGGGGCAAGTGCTGGGAGTCGATTCAGACGCTAAACAGCCTGAAACGCGCAAGACGTAGTTGCCCGGAGTGAAAATGGTTTGACGCGTCGTGGTCGGGCGCTTCACATGGCCACGCCTTGCCGGGCAGTACGAGCAGCGGCAGGGGCCTGGCCAAGAGGTGAGTCATGTAGCGCTCTCCTTCGAAGGGTTCACTTGGCACTGTAGCGCGGGGCGAGCCGGTTGCTGGACAGCTTGTCGAACAGGGCCTGGCGGCTGGCCTGGTACTGGTTGAAGGCTTGCAGGTCGTGCAGCGACGGCAGGGAGATCAGCACGCCGTTGTCGAAATCCTGCAGCGCGCCATCCACCAGGTCCTCGGCCGACATCACGATGGCGGGGTCGAGGTTCTCCAGCGGCAAGCCGCCGATCTGCCAGAAGTCGGTCGCGGTGGCCCCAGGCAATACCGCCTGGACCTGCACGCCCTTGCCCGCCAGCTCCTGGTTCAGCGCCTGGGTAAATGCCGTGACATAGGCCTTGCTGCCGCCGTACACGCCGTTGAGCAGCTCTGGTGCCAGGCTGACGATGGACGAGATGTTGATGACTGCGCCTTGCTGGCGGGCGGCGAAACCAGGCACGGCCGCGTAAGTGAGGCGGGTGAGGGCGGTGACATTGAGGCTGATCATCTCGGCCATGCGCTCGACGTCGCTCTCCAGCAGGCTGGTGTGGGTGCCGATGCCCGCGTTGTTCACCAGCACGTTGATGCTGGCATCTTCGCGCAGCTTGCGCTCGACCCTGGCCAGGTCGTCGGGGTTGGCCAGGTCGGCCGGGAATACTTCGACGTTCTGCCGGGTTTCGCTGGTGAGCCGGTCGGCGAGGGCGTTCAGCCGCTCGCGGTTGCGCGCCACCAGTACCAGGTCGTAGCCGCGGCGGGCCAGGCGCTCTGCGTAGATCGAACCGATGCCGGAGGAAGCGCCTGTGATGAGCGCGGTGCCTTTGAATTGCTGCGTCATGGTGATGCTCCGTTGCTGGGGTGTGGTGCCATGATGCAGAATGCGACCTGTGTCTTAAATGACGCATAGGGTATGGTTTAAAGACATCAACCAGAGGCGCTTCACGATGCACCGGGTCGGCTACCTGATTACCGAAGGCTTCCAGGTCATGTCCCTGGCGACGCAAGCCGTGTTCGAGTTCGCCAACATCGTGGCGGGCGAAGAGGTCTACCGGATCCAGAACTTCTCCATCGATGGCGGTACGGTGCGCTCCTCCCTGGGGATGTATATCGACACGCTGCCCCTGGGCGCGCCGGGCCTGGCCGACACCTGGATGGTCACCGGTACGCTGACGCCACTGACACCGCCCGAAGACGCGGTGCTGGCCAGCGTGCGTGGCTTCGTCGACGGTGCGCGTCGCACCGCCGGCCTGTGCACCGGCTGCTTCGTGCTGGCTCAGGCCGGCGTGCTGGACGGCCGGCGCGCAACCACCCACTGGGCTTACGCGCCCAGGCTGCGCGAGCTGTACCCGCAGGTGGACGTGGAGGAAGACCGGATTTTCATCGTTGATGGCCCGATCTGGACCTCCGCCGGCATGACCGCCGCCCTGGACATGGCGTTGGGCATGGTCGAGAAGGACCTGGGGGCCGAGCTGGCCCGATCGGTGGCGCACAAGCTGGTCATGCACCAGCGCCGTTCCGGCGGGCAATCCCAGCATTCCGAGCTGCTGTCGCTGTCGCCCAAATCAGACCGTATCCAGAGCGCGCTGGACTACGCCCGCAAGCACCTCAGTCGGCCGCTGAGCGTGGAGGAGCTTGCCGAGGTCGCGCACTTGAGCGCCCGGCAATTCACCCGTGTGTTTACCGCCGAAACCGGCCAATCACCGGCCAAGGCCGTGGAAAGCCTGCGCCTGGAGGCCGCCCGGGTGATGATCGAGCAGAGCCGGCACAGCCTGGATGTGGTGGCCAGGGAAACCGGCTTCCGGGACCGCCGGCACATGCGCGAGGTGTTCATGCGCGGATTCGGCGTGCCGCCGCAGGCGGTACGCCGGGACGCGCGGCGCGTAGTGACCGGCTGACGCGTACCCGGCAGGTGGGCGCGGCGCTGTCCCCTGGCGCACGGCCCCTCAGGCAGGCTTCGGCGCAAAGCGCAGAATCAGGCAGCCGATCACCGCCGACAGCAATGACCCCAACAGGATGCCGATCTTCGCCGCGTCGACTGTCTCCGGCTGGCCTGGAAACGCCAGTTCACCGATGAACAGGCTCATGGTGAAACCGATGCCGCAGAGCATGGCCACGCCGTAGATCTGCAGCCAGCTGGCGCCCTGGGGCTTGCTGGCCAGGCCGGTCCTGACCGCCAGCAGCACGCCGCCGAACACGCCGAGTTGTTTGCCCAGCAACAGGCCCAGGGCAATCGCCAGGGGCAGCGGGGCGAAGAGCTCGGCCAGCCCCAGGTTGCCGAAGGACACACCGGCATTGGCAAAGCCGAACGCCGGCACGATCAGGAACGCCACCCATGGCGCCAGCGCATGCTCGAGCCGCAGCAACGGGCTGGCCCCGAGCGGCTGGCCTGCGCCAGCGCTGTAGGGGATCAGCAACGCACCGACCACACCGGCGATGGTGGCATGCACCCCTGACAGCAGGGTGAAGTACCACAGCGCGACGATGGCCAGCAGGTACGGCCACAACGCGACCACGCGCAGGCGGTTCAAGGTCAGCAGCAAGGCCACCACAGCGCCGGAACCGGCCAGCGCCAGCAGGTCGATGGACGAGGTGTAGAACACCGCGATGATCGCCACCGCGCCCATGTCGTCGATGATCGCCACCGACACCAGCATCACTTTCAGCGAAAGCGGCGCATGGCGGCCGAGCAGCGCCAGGGCGCCGACGGCGAAGGCGATGTCGGTGGCGGCAGGGATCGCCCAGCCGCTGGCCAGCCCTGGCTGGCCGTTCGACACCGCCAGGTAGATCAGCGCCGGTGCCGCCATGCCCATCAGCGCCGGCAAGGCCGGCAGGCGGCGTTGCTCCCAGCTGGCCAGGCGGCCGTCGACCAGCTCGCGCTTGATTTCCAGGCCCACCAGCAGGAAGAACACGGCCATCAGGCCGTCATTGACCCAGTGGTGGACGGTCATCGGGCCGAGCTTGTCGGTCAGGGTGGGGCCTACCTGCCAGTGCAGCAGGTGCTGGTAGGCATCGACGCCGGGGCTGTTGGCCAGAATGATCGCGAGGGCGGCGGTGATCATCAGCAGGACGCCGCCGGCCGCTTCGCTGGTCAGCAGGCGGCGCAGCACGGAGCGCTGCTGGAGGGAGGTGAGAGGTGCATTCATGCGGGGTTCCTCGTTCATGGCGTCGCCCTCGCCAGAGCAGGGGCGCGGCGAACGACGGGCACGGCGAGGTGCTGGCTCCGAAGGTTACGGGCCACTGCGGCGATGGACGAGAAGAAGGATGGGTAAAACGGCGCGAAACCCCATACCGTGCAGACACGGAACGGGACAGGCCATGGGAAATGCTGGCATGCGTGCAACATGGACGGATCTCACGGAAAACAAATGAATGTTCTCCGTATTCGGGAAGGCTCCCGGGCGCACGCAGCACACGCCAGGCGCGCATTTTAACGATGCCGGTGGCGCTTTGCGTCATGCAACTGCATCGAAATGTTGCAAGCAGAGCATGGCTGGCCAGGCTCATGCACGGCGTGGCGCCATGTAGCATTACCGCCAGCGTACGCCGCCTTGCTGATTGGCTGGCACCTGTACTTCCCACCACAGGTGCCCCATGACCGATTTTCCAGACGATTCCATTGATACGCTGATCGCCCGGCAACTACCCGCCTGGTTGACCAGCGCCACGCCTGAGCAGCAGGCACGCCTGCGGGCCGCCCTGCTGGCCCAGGAACAGGCCCAGGCCCGCTTGCGTCGGCGCTTGCAGGCTATCGAGCCACTTGAGGCATTTGCCGAGCGGTTGCTGATCGAGCGCCTGTATCAGCTGGTCGGCAAGCGCCTGGACGTGCGACGCAGCCAGTTGCGGCGTGTGGCGCTGTTGCCTGAGCCGCATCCGATACCCGGTCGTCAGCCCTTGCGCTATCACCGCCTGGAGTCGCGCCAGTCGCTCCTGAGTGCGGCGCTGCACAACTTTGCAGCGCACGAGCAGTTCTCCGCACACAGTGATGTGCTCGATGCCACAGGCTCGCCATTGCCACTGAGCCCCGCCGAATTCGCACGGGTTTGCCGCGAGCTCGATCTTGGCGCGCAGTATCAGGCCCACCTGCACGCCGGCTTGGCGGACGGTCAGGCCAGTACCTCGGCCCAAGCGCTGTTCGCCGAGGTGCTCAAGGCCAATCTGCAGGCTGCGGTGTACCTTGAACACCTGCGTGGACGGCTGGGTGACACCGCCCTGGCGCACTGGGCGTCATTGCACGAGCCAGGCGAACTTCAGCCTCGGCCGCACGAGCTGCGCCTGCTGGGCATGCGTGTGATTGGCCTGGCCATCGTGGAGGTGCGCCGGGCCGGCGAGTTCGAGGGTGTCCTCAGCTGGATCGCGGACGATCCGCTGAGCCCGTGCACCTGGCACCCCTCGTGGACCGCGCTGTATACCGCCTTGGCGGGACGCCTGGCCAACCCCGCTTACCGCTCGTTCTTCAAGCGCTTCATCGCCGAACGCGACCGGGTTGCCTTCGACCGTGCATTGCTCGCGGCCCTGGCCACCGCCGGCCCGCTCACGCCTGCCGAACTGGACGGGCGCCACACCGCGAGCGAAGGGGATCTGTTCGAGCATCTGGCGGCAGGCCAGCTTGCCAAGTTTCTCGATGATGCTCGGGTAATGGCGGTTCCTACAGGCGATGAAGACCGCGCCGCGCGTGATCGGCGGATACGCGAGTACGCCGAAGCGGGCCTGGACCTGCTGGGGGTGGTCAGCCTGTTCGTCCCAGCGCTGGGTGTCGTGATGCTGGGGGTGACTGCAGTGCAGCTCACCCAGGATATCTACCAAGGCTATGAGGACTGGCAGGTGGGCGACCGTGCTGGTGCACTGGAGCATCTGTTCGATGTTGCAGGGCTGATCGCGGGCGGCCTCGCCGTGGGGGCCGCCGGTCATGCGCTCGGCAAGCTGTTGCCGCGTCGCCCGTTCGTCGATGGCCTGTCGCCGGTACTGACGCCCTCGCAAGGGGTGAGGCTGTCGGGCTTGCAGCATGAGCTCGAAGCCGCACGCCATGGGCCGGCGCCGGGGCCTCTGCTGCGTAGCCTGGGTGCCGAGCTGGGTTCGCTGACTGATGCAGAAGCGGATGCCGTGGCGCAGGACACGGGGCTGCGCACCGATCAACTGCGTCGACTGGCCCTGGAAGGTTCTGCAGCGCCATCGCTGCTGCTCGATGCCTTGGCCCTTCTGCGTTTGCACCAGCGTTTCCCGGCGCTGCAAGGCGAGGCGTTCGAGCTGCAACTGCGGGCGCAGCAAGCCGAGCCGGACGCCATCGAACAGCTACTGCTGCGCGACTTCCCCGGGCTGACACAGCGGGCGGCGGCGGAGGTTGTGCGCAGTGCTTCTGGCGCGCAGCTGGCGAGCCTGCTCGAAACACAGCGGGTACCCCTGGCGCTTGCCGAGCAGGCGCGCTGGCTGCTGCGCGACGGGCGACTGAACCGAGCCTGTGCGGCGTTGCGGGCTGGGGTGCCCGGTGTGGATGCTGAGCGGCTGGCCTTGACGATGCTCGAAGACCTGGCACCTGTGACCCCGTCAGTGCGCATCGAAATACGTGATGCGAGCGTCAGTGGAAACCTTCTGGCCCATACGGGAGCCCTCGAGGCGGGGCAACTCCGGTTGGTCGTGCGCGGTGAGCGCGGCTATCGCTGCTTTGATCAGCACGCTGCGCCGCTGCCGGCATCGCAAGAAACGGACGATCTTGGCAAGGCCCTCTGGCACTGGCTCGACAGCGACCAGCGGGAGCAATTGGGCAGCCACGGGGAGATGCTCGATGCGCTGGCGCGGCACGCCGCCAGGCATCGCGGGCTGGCGGCCCGGGGTATCGGCCTGGCGCCGGTCGGGGCCGGCCTGCGCCCGCCCATGAGGCTTGGCGACGGACGCCTTGGCTACCCGCTGAGCGGTCGCGGCGAAAGCGCCCGGCAAGCCTGGATGCGGGGTGTGCGGCAGGTATTCCCGACACTGGACGACGCCGAGCTGCAAGCGTATCGGGCCAGTCTGCGCCAGCAGGGTATCGACCTGTGGCAGCAAGTGGCCGAACTGCGGCGGCAGCTCGATGCCCTCAGGGCCGCGCTCGACGGCTGGAGCCGAGAGCCTGTGGGCGCTGCGCGAATGCTGCGCCGGCGCCGCGTCGGCGACATCATCCGCCGCTGCTGGCGGCGCAAGTCGTCGACAGCCGCGCAAGGCGGGCATCGCTTGTCGCTCGACGGCGAAGTGCTCGGCGGTCTGCCGCTGTTGCCAGAGGGCTTGGCCTTCGCGCACATCACCGAGCTGACGCTGCGAAACATGGCGCTGGACGCCTTGCCGGCAGGCTTCCTCGGGCATTTTCCGAACCTGCGCCTGCTGAACCTGCGGCACAACCTGCTGACGGCATTCCCGGAGGGGCTTGGCGAGCTGACGCAGCTGGAGGATCTGCGCCTGGGTGACAACCGTATCGTCCTGGACCCAGCGGGCAATCGGCGCCTGCAGGGGCTGGCCAGCCTGCGTCGTCTGGACTTGAGTCGCAACCCGCTCGGGCGCCAGCCCGCGTTGGGTAGCATGCACAGGCTGCGGGAGTACTCGCTGCGCGGTTGCGCGTTGCCGGCGCTGCCCGGCCCGGCAGGTCGTCCAGCGTTGCTGGAAAGCGCCGATTACCGTGACAACCGCATCCAGAGCCTGAATGACGAGTTGCTCAGCTTGCCGCGCCAACGTCTGCAGCGTCTTGCCCTGCATGACAACCCGCTGCAGCCGGATAGCGCCCGGCGCCTGTCCGAGGCCTTGCAAGCACCCGAGTCAGCGCAACGGCCGCATGCCGAAGCCGACCCTGCCGTGCGCGATCGCTGGCTGGGTGAGCTTTCCGGGGCAGAGCGGGCGGCGCGCCTGGGCCGCTGGGAGCGCCTGCGTGCCGCCCCTGGCTCGGATGACTTCTTTCGTCTGCTGGCGGACCTTGCTCACTCGCTGGAGTTTCGCCGCAGGCCCGCGCCCTTGAGGGCGCGGATCTGGCAGATCGTCAGGCGTTGCGAGCAGAACGGGCAGATCCGCCAGGCGGTCTTTCAGCAGGCCGCCGGCCCGCGCAGCTGTGCCGATCAGGTTTTGCTGATCCTCGCGGCCCTGGAAGTGCGCGTACGCATCACGGTGCGCACGGCTGGTCGAGACAGGGCAACTGTCGAGCGGGAGCTGTTGCAGGAGGGCAGGGCCTTGTTCCGTCTCGATCAGGTGCAACGCATCGCCAGCACGCATTACCAGGAAGCCGAGCGTGCCTGGGGCAACCTGCCGGGCGATGCCAGGCCAGCGGCACCGGATGACGTCGAGGTGTTCCTGGCCTATCGAACCCGTCTTGCACAACGACTCGGCTTGCCCGATCAGCCGCAGGCCGTGCGTTACGAACAGAGCCGCGCGGTCAGCGCCGCGCAGATCGACCAGGCGTTGCACACGGTGCTGGCGGCGGAAACTCCACAGGCACTGAGCGAGTCGTTGCAGGGCAGGGATTTCTGGACAGATCATTTGCGCACGCAGTACGCCGAGCGTTTCGACGAGGTCAGCGCGCCGTTCCACGCGCGTCTGGAGCAGCTTTGGCACGAGGCCGCAAACGGGCCGGAGCAGGCTTACCTGGAGGCGATCGAGCCGGTCGTGCGCGAGCATGAGGCCGCCCAGGCGGCATTGCGCCGGCAACTGACCGACGCGGCGGTTGCCAGCAGTATGTAGCGCACGGGATCGACGGTGGGGTGATGTTCTGCTTCCTGGTTGCAATCACGCAGAGGACATCATGCCCCACTTATTCCCGTCACCCGTTTCGAACGACGCGCTGCTCGCGCAGACATTGCCGGCGTGGTTGACCCGCGCCTCCACGACCCATCGGCGGGCGCTGCACCAGAGCCTGCAGGCTCAACAGCGCGCGCAGCATGCGCTTGATCAGCAACTGGGTGTGTTGCAGGCGATCGATGCATTCGCCGAACCGCTGCTGGTGGAGGCCTTGCGCGAGGCCAGCGGCCTGTCCCTGGACGTGCGTGCCTGCCGATTGCTGCGGGTCTGGACCGAAGTGCAACCCGTGGTGCCTGCCAGTCTTCCTTTGCCGATCAGTACCCACCAGCAAACCCAGAGTCTGCTGGCCGCCGCGTTACACAACTTCTCGGAGAGTGAAGCGCAGGACGGAGGGCTTGGCACCGGGTCGCGCGTGCTCGATGGCGCTGGCAATCCGGTGGCGTTGGCGGCCAGCTCTTTCGCCGCGCTCTGTCGCCGGCTGGATCTGGGAGGCCGCTACCAGACCTATCTCAAGCAGCGCCTGCGCCCCGTCGATGTGCCGGGCGAGTCGGGTGGTTACGCGCGGATCCTGGTCAATCGGCTGATGGAGGAGCAACTGCGCGCCGGCCTTGAGGTGGCGGTGCGTCTGGCCCACCTGAAGGGGGACATCGACGACACCGCTTACCTGCGCTGGCTGCCGTTGTTTTCGAAGCAGCCGGTCGTGGCGACCACCGCCGAGGTGCTGGGGCTGCGTCAGTTGTACCTGCTGGGGCGCCCGCTTCACGGCGTGGCGGCATATGAGGTGCGCCGCGGTGTCGACACGCTGGGCGTCATCGCCTGGCTGCCGGATGACCCCCAAGGCGCGCTGCTGAGCGCCGATACCTGGGAGTCGCTCTACCAGATCCTCGGCCAGCGCCTGCGCGACGCCGACTATGCACGCTTCATCCTGCGCTTCATCGATGAGCCCGAGCGCCTGGCGTTCGAGCTGAGCCTTGGTGCACGCCGGCAGGCTGATCGCAACGCGCCGGTGCTGCGCCTGGATGGGCGGGCACGTGAGGTGCAAGGCACGCTGTTCGGCTACCTGCGCCAAGTGCAGGTGCGCAAGCTGCTGGACGATGCCCGCGTGCTGGCCGTGCCCACCGATGACGAGGATCGCCAGGCCCGTGATCGGCGCTTGCAGGGCTATCTGGGGGCCGGCCTCGACCTGCTGGGGCTGGCGGCATTGTTCGTGCCGGGGCTGGGCGAGGTGTTGCTGGGCATCGCCGCTTTGCAGGTGGTCCATGAAGTCTACGAAGGGTATGAGGCCTGGCAACTGGGTGATCGCGAAGCGGCACTGGGCCATCTGTTCGGCGTCGCCGAGGGCTTGGCCATGGGGGCCCTGAATACCGGCTCCGAACAACTGCTGAGCTCGCTGCTGGTGCGCAGTGCCTTCGTCGACGGGCTGCGCCCGGTGGTTACCGAGCACGGGCGTGTGAAGCTATGTGACGGTACCTTGAGCGACTATCGATTGCCCGATGAAGGCCATGTGCCCGGGCGTCTGGTGGGTGAGGGGGACCGGCGTTCACTGACCTTGCAGCAGGGGCGCTACGCGGTCGTGCGCACAAGGCCTGGCGAGCCTTGGCGCATCAGGCATCCGCATCGCGCCGGGGCCCATGCGCCGTCACTCGAAAGCAATGGGGTGGAGGTGTGGTGGCATGCCCTCGAGGTGCCGCAAAGCTGGGATACGCCAGTTGAGTTGTGCAGGCGTCTGGGGGGCGAGCTGATCGAGATCACTGATGCCGAGGCACAGGCGCTGTTGCAGGTCACAGGCTTCGACGTCGCCCGACTGCGGCGCTTGTTGCTCGAGCAGGCCGAACCCCCTGCGCGCCTGCTCGACAGCCTGGAGCGCTTGCGCCTGCGTGCCCGCTGGCCAGCATTGA
Organism: Pseudomonas sp. TWI923; assembly: GCF_039673365.1. Lineage (NCBI taxonomy): Bacteria > Pseudomonadati > Pseudomonadota > Gammaproteobacteria > Pseudomonadales > Pseudomonadaceae > Pseudomonas > Pseudomonas sp. TWI923. Next base: position 53,563 of record NZ_JBDJLM010000012.1, read on the forward strand.
GCGCAGAGGCACTTCAGTACGGGCTGGCGCTCGATCTGCCTGCGCTGGCAGGCGAATCGGTGTTGCGACGTGACTTCCCCAGCCTCACACGGCGTGCCGCCCACGCCCTGCTTCGAGGGGCCACGGGTTCCGAGCTGCGTACCCTGCGCACTGAGCGCAAAGTGCCACTCGCCTTGGCGGAGCAGGCGCGCTGGCAACTGCGTGACAGCCGCCTGGACCAGGCCTGCGAGGGCATGTTGCAGGGTCGCTCGCTCAACCAGGACAGCGAACGATTGACCTTGGCGCTGCTCGACCATCTGGCGCCCTGGGCGGTCGATGTGCGAGTGGAAATTCGTGACGGTTTCAAGGGCGGCGCGTTACTGGCTCACTGTGGCGCAACGTCCGGGCAGATACGCTTGATCCTCAAGCGACCGGAGGGGTACCTGGCCGCCGATGCGACAGGCCAGGGGCTTGCCGAGGCCTCGCCCGGCGACAGCTTGCTTCAGGCATTGTCGAGGCACCTGCAAACGACGCAGAGCACCCAGCTTGGCGAGCATGCCGCCAGCGCGCAGGCGCTGGGTCAATACCTGCTCCACCAGGCCTCGATCCGTCGCGATCAAGCCGCTGGCTGGATCGGCCAGGCAGCGGTGGGTACCGGTGTGCGACCGCCACTGCGTTGGGGCGACGGGCGTCTCGGGTACCCGTTGAGCGGTCGCGGCGAGTCCAGTCGCCAGGCGCTGGCGCAGGGTATTCGGCAGGTGTTTCCGACGCTCGATGACGCCCAGTTGCAGGCTTACATCACCGAGCGCCTGCTCGCCGGCGACAACCTCTGGAGCCACATGAACGCGTTGCATCAGCAGGTACAGGGGCTGCGCTCGGCGCTGACGGATTGGCAGCGCACGGCAGCTGACGCGCAGCAGGCCCAGGCTCGTCATCGAATCGCCGCCCGGCTGTTGCGTTGTTGGCGCCGGCAAATACCGGTGGTGCAAGGCGGCTATGCGCTACTGCTCGAAGGCGAGTTGCTGCATTCGCTGCCGGCACTGCCCGAAGGGGTCGATTTCGCGCATGTACGGCACCTGGTCTTGCAGCACCTTGAACTTGCAGAAATCAGCGGTGATTGGCTGCGGCGATTTTCCGGCCTGCGTCGGCTCGATCTCAGCGGCAACCATCTGACCGCGCTGCCAGACGCCATTGGCGAGCTGAGCCAGCTGGCCGAACTCGACGTCTCTGGAAACCAGATTCGCTGGAACGATCAGGCCGATCTCGCGATCAGTCGGCTGAGCCAGCTCGAAGTACTCAACCTCAATCGCAATCCTATCGAGCAGATGCCGACGCTTGCCCCACTGAGCCGCTTGCGTCAGGTCCATCTGCGTGCCACCGGGCTCACCCTGGTGCCGCCAAGCCTGCCGAGGCTGGGTGGGCTTGAATATGCGGATCTGCGCGACAATCTGATCGTCGATCTGGACAGCGCGTTGTTCGAGCTGCCAAGGCGACGCCTGGAACGCATCGCGTTGCACGACAATCCCCTGTCGGCCGCCAGCCTCGCTCGCCTGGAAACCTTCCTGCAAGGTGAGCAGGGGCTCTTGCATCGGTTGTTTCGCCACTTCCAGCCCGAAACGGGCGCGCGCGACGTATGGCTGGAGGGACTGGAGCATTCGATTCGCGGCGTACGCCAGGGGCAATGGGACAACCTGGCCCAGCAACCTTTCAGTTCCGGATTGCTCAGGCTGCTCAGCGACCTGCGCGGCGCGGCCGATTTTCGCGATCAGCCGGTCGAGTTGCGCCAGCGTGTCTGGCGTGTGATCGAGGCCTGCGAACAGGACAGCCAGTTGCGCCAGGCGGTGTTCGAGCTGGCGGCACGGCCGCGCAGTTGCAGCGACAGCGTGGCGCTCAACTTCAGCCACCTGGAAGTGCTGGCGTTGGTGCACCAGCGCACCCAGGGCGTGACCGGCGCCAGGGCCGAACGGGACTTGCTGCGCCTGGGGCGTGACTTGTTCCGCCTGGATGAGGTGGAGCGCCTGGCAACGCTGGATATCGAGGACCGATGGCAGCGTGGCGCGTTCGTTGACGACGTCGAGGTGCGCATGGCCTATCGCGTCGGGCTGGCCGAACCCTTGAGCCTGCCCGCGCAACCAGAGGGCATGCGCTACGCCAGCAGCGCCGGGGTGACGGCACAGCAGCTCAGCCAGGTCCGCGCCCAGGTGCTGGTGGCCGAGCGAGGACCGCGCCTGGTCGAGTCCCTTACTCACCGCGAGTTCTGGCAGGTGCACCTGCGGGGCACCTGTGGCGCGCAGTTCGAGGCGGTCGATCGACCCTTCCACGAGCGCCTGGAGGCGTTGCTCGAGGCCACTGACGACCTTACGGACGGTGAGTACCTGGCGGCCATCGATCAGGTCGCCCAGGCGCGTGAGCAGGCACAGCGGGCATTGATCTTCGAATTGACCTACTCGGCTTGGCAGCGTCATCCCGGCTGAGGACAGCCAAGCGTTATATAGGCCCTGTAGCCGTGGTAGGCATGGTGTCCTGCGGACCTCTAGCTCTCGGAGGACACCATGCACAATCCCTTCATTCCCCATGTCACCGTCGATACACTTATCACCCAACGAATGCCGCCCTGGCTTGCCGGCTTGTCCCAGGAGCAACGCGTTACGCTGCAGCAGGCCCTTGTGCTTCAGCAGCAAGTCCAACACCACCTGCAACAGCTGCTCGGGGTGATCACGCCGCTGGAGGACTTTGCCGAGAATCTGCTCGACGATGCCATGACGCTGATCACCGATGAACAGATCGATGTGCGTGGCGCCAAGCTTCTGAGCGTCTGGCGCGAGGTGGTCGTTCCTGCTGTGGCCAGCTTGCCGCTGACCTGGCGGACACACCGTTCCGAGCAGACTCTGCTGGCTGCTGCACTGCACAATTTCAGCGAGGATGAACTGGATGCCAAGGCGTTCCATGCCGATACCCGGCTGACCGATGATCTGGGCGACGTGATCGAGGCGTTCAAGCCTGAGCAATACGCCTGGTTGTGCCGTCGGCTCGATGTCGGCGGCCAGTACCAGCGCTATCTCAAGACGCACTTCGAGCCGGAGGACGCCGCTGCCCGGCAACGTGTCGAGCAACAGCTCGAAGCGGTACAGCGCGCCAACTTCGATGCCGCCGTGCAACTGGCGCTGGGCAAAGGGCAACTGGATGCCTTGAGCGGCCGCCAGCTGCGACCGCTGCTTGCGCAGACGCCGTTGGTACCCGCCGAGCCCACGGTCTTGATTGCCCGTCAGCTCTATCTTCTGGGCAAGCGGGTGATCGGCGTGGTCACCCTGGAAGTGCGCCGAAGCCCCGCGCCAGACGCGGCGCTGGACGGCGTGATCGCCTGGATCCCGGGCGACCCCCAGGGCGCAGTCAGCCGGCATTCCTCGTGGGGCGCCTTGTATCAGGCGCTTGCCCGACGGTTTCGCCAGCCCGGTTACCCGGCATTCTTTCAGCGCTTCCTCGCCCAGTCCGATCGAATTGCCTTCGAACGGGTGCTTGCGGGCTTGCTGGCCGACAAGACTCCCCTCGAACTGGACGGGCGAAACCTGGAGGTCGAGGGTGAGCTGTTCGTCCGTCTGCGCCAGGACCAGGTAGGGAAGATCCTGGCCGATGCACGAGTGCTGGCGGTACCGACCGACGATGAGGACCGGCGCAGCCGCAGTGAGCGCCTTGAAGGCTATCGGAACGCAGGCCTGGGCCTGCTCAATCTGGCCGCACTGTTCGTGCCCGGGCTTGGCCTTGCCATGCTGGGCGTGGCGGCGCTGGATATCGTCAAGGAGGTCTATGAGGGGTACGAGGACTGGCAGATCGGCGACCGGGAAGGTGCCTTGAACCACCTGTTTGGCGTGGCCGAAAATGTCGCGGCCAATGCGCTGTTGATGGCCGGCGGCGCCGCGCTGGGTAAAACGTTGCAGCGCGTGCGTCTGGTCGATGAGCTGGTGCCGGTGGTGGGAACCGACGGCGAGGCCCGGCTGTGTCATCCCGAGCTCGATGGCTACAAGGTCGAGCACAGCGATGACGATGCGCTGGGTGAAGTGATCGACAACTTAACCTGGAAACATGTGCGTACCCACGAGGGCAGTTTTGCCGTGCAGCGGCATGCCGCCAGCGACACTTGGCAGTTGCGCCATCCGCAGCGGCCTGCAGCGTTGCCGGTGGCCGTGCGCGACAATGGTGTCGGCGCCTGGTATCACGCGCTGGAGAGCCCCCAGCACTGGCAGGGGGCGCGGCTGCTGCGCCGATTGGGCAGTGATCTGGCCGAGATCCCGGAACCGACCATCGCTCAAGTGCTGGAGACCACGGGGTTCGACGAAGCACGGCTGCGCCGGCTGCATCTTGAAGACGCGCCTGCGCCGGCACGTCTGCTCGACGCCCTGGAGCGTCAGCGCCTGCATGAACAGCAGCCCGGTTTGCGCGGGGAGGCCTTCGAGGCCGTCCTGGCAGCGCGCCAGGCGCCAGTTGGCGATGCCGCGCAACTGCTGCGTCGGGACTTCCCCGGGCTGACCCCGCGATGCGCCGAAGAGATCGTCGAGCAGGCCAGCGGCCACCAATGCGAACAGATGATCAACACCTCGCGGGTTCCACTGGCGCTCGCCGAACAGGCGCGCTGGGCATTGCGTGACAGTCGTCTGGACCGTGCCTGTGCGGGCCTGCGCCAGGTCGCGGCGATCAATGCCGATGGCGAGCGCCTGGCGTTCGGGCTGCTCGACAGCCTGTCGCCCTGGGCCGACGGTGTTCGCGTGACGTTGCACGATGGGCAGGTCGATGGCCCGTTGTTGCAGTCGCTGGGCAAGGCGGATGCCACCGATGCGCGGCGCATCGTCAAAGGGGCAGAGGGTTACCTGGCGATTGCCGCGGACGGTCAGGCGCCCGTCGCTGCCACGGCGCAGGACTCACTGATCAAGGCGCTACTGCTGCACATGGACCCGGTGCAGCAACTGAGCCTGGCGGGTGCCCCGCTCAGTGAAAGGCAATTGAGCGACTTGATGCTTGCCCGGGCCGTAAGCCAGCGTGAAGCCGCTGCTGGCCTGATAGGCCTGGCCCCCGTGGGCGGTGGGATTCGACCGCCGGTGCGTCTGGGCGACGGGCGCCTGGGCTATCCGCTGAGTGGTCGCGCCGAGGGCGGACGGCATGCCCTGCGCCATGCCTTGCGGCAGATCCACCCCGAATTCACCGATACCGACCTCAGCGCCTACATCGCTGACCAACTGCGGCGGCAGGTCAACCTTTGGGACCAAGTCACCGCGCTGCAACGCCAGCTTCCGCTGCTCGAGCAACACCTGACGGTATGGCGCCAGGGGGCGCTGGGGCGCTCGCAGCAGCGGGCGCGCAAGCGGATGGCCAAATACCTGTTGCGCAGCTGGCGTCGTCAGTCACTGGCGTTGTATGGCGAGCAGGTTCACCTGAGTATCGAGGGTGAGGCACTGGGCGGGCTGCCTGCGCTGCCGGCCAGTGTCCGTTTCGACAGCGTGACCCGTCTGGTGCTGCGCAACCTGGAACTGGATGATCTGAATCCGGCGTTCTTCGGACGCTTTGGCATGCTGCAACGCCTGGATCTGCGCGGTAACCGGCTTACAGGCCTGCCGGTCGTGCTGGAGCAGCTCGCCAACCTGGAGGAACTGGACCTGGCCGACAATCGCATTGTGCTCGGGCCTGAGAATATCCGGCGCCTGGAGCGACTGGGGCAGTTACGGCAGCTGAACCTGAACCGTAATCCGCTGGTTGCCGCGCCGCGTCTGGAGGGGCTGACCCGGCTGCGCCACCTGAGCCTGCGCGGCACGAGGTTGACCGAGGTACCGCAGGCCCTGGCGCGCCTGCCGATCCTGGAGTACGCCGACCTGCGCGACAATCGCATCGACAGCCTCGATGATGCCTTCTTCGGCATGCCGGCACGCAGCATCGAGCGGATCTTCCTGCATGACAATCCATTGGATCTGCGCAGTGAGGCGCGTCTGAGCGCTTTCCTGCAGGCCGAATCGCATCGCATGCGGCGCCTGGTGCGCCACAGCAGCGGCGCAGCCGAGAACCGCGAGGCCTGGGTGCGCTTGCTGGAGCCGGACGAGCGCCTGTTGCGCGGGTTGCAATGGGACAGCCTGGTGTACGAGCCTGGCGCCGCGGACTTTTTCCAGTTGCTCGCCGACCTGCGTGGCACGGAGGATTTCCTGATTCAGCGCGGTGACCTGACTGCGCGGGTCTGGATGGTGGTCGAGGGGTGCGCCGGCAATGCCCAGTGGCGTGCGCGGTTGTTCGAGCTGGCTGGCCATCCGCGTACCTGTTCCGACAGTGTGGCGATGAACTTCAGCCTGCTCGAGGTGCAGTCGTGGGTGCATCTGAACACTGCCGGGTTGACTGGGCAGGCCGCCGAACGGGGCCTGCAGCGCCTGGGGCGTTCGTTGTTCCGGCTCGACGAGGTCGATCGCGCGGCCTCTGCGGAAATCGCCTGGCGCACGGCCCAGGGTGCGGATTTCGATGAGGTCCAGGTGCGCTTGAGATACCGCGTGGGCCTGGCCCATGCACTGGATTTGCCGGGGCAGCCGCTGCACATGCGTTTCCCGAACAGTGCCGAGGTGTCGCCACGCGACCTGCTGAGGGTGCGCAGCCAGGTACTGACGGCGGAACGAACGCCGAGCCTGGCGACATCGGTGGCCCAGCGCGAGTTCTGGCAGGCACACCTGCGCGACACCCATGCACAACGTTTCGAGCAGGCCGACCAGCCGTTTCATGCGCAGTTGGAAGCGCTGAATGCGGCGGATCTGGCCGAGGGTGAATACCTGTCACGCGTGGAAGCCGTGGCCCGGGCGCGTGACGCCGCCATGCAGGCGCTGATCGAAACCCTGACCCAGGAAATCTTCACCCGCAACCCGTTGTAGTTCAGCGGCGCCTCGTTGCAGATGCCCCCGGCAGTGAGTGCCTGGGGGCTTTTTGCCCGTGGGGCATCAGAAACCGAATTCACTCAGCCCGGGATGGTCATCCGGGCGCCGCCCCAAAGGCCAGCGGAACTTGCGCTCGGCTTCAGTGATGGGTTGCTCGTTGATGCTGGCGTGGCGGTTGCGCATCAGGCCGTCCTCGGCGAACTCCCAGTTCTCGTTGCCGTAGGCGCGGTACCACTGGCCGCTGTCGTCGTGGTATTCGTAGGCGTAGCGCACGGCGATGCGGTTGCCGGTAAAGGCCCACAGTTCCTTGATCAGGCGGTATTCCAGCTCGCGGTTCCACTTGCGGGTGAGGAAGGCCTGGGCCTCTTCACGGTTGTGGCAGAACTCGGCGCGATTGCGCCAATGGGTATCGAGGGTGTAGGCGAGAGCGACCTTGGCCGGGTCTCGGCTGTTCCAGCCATCCTCGGCCAGGCGGACTTTCTCGATGGCGCTTTCGTGGGTGAAGGGCGGAAGTGGAGGGCGGGACATTGGGCGATTCCTCAGCTTGAAGTGGTCAGCGGGATGCTGTGCACGGCTTGAAGGCTAGCCCTGCCGTTCGCGCAGGGAAATCCGTGCCCGGGTCACTTCATAATTGCTGGCGGCGGAACAATTGCGGCATCAGCCGCGCGACCACCGTCCGCGCGGCTTTTTTCAGAGGATCAGTCCCAGGTCGGCGCCAAACCGTCGGGGCTGACTTCACGACCATTGCGCTCCAGTGTCGCAATCAGCGCCATGTCGTCGGCATCCAGGTGCAGGCTGCGGGCAAGCAGGTTGCTGGCCAGGTTTTCGCGCTTGGTAGACGACGGAATCACCGCATAACCCAGCTGCAGGGCCCAGGCCAGGGCTACCTGGGCGACGGTGGCCTTGTGCTTGGCAGCGATCTGGGCGAGTACCGGGTCCTTCAGCACCTTGCCGTAGGCCAGGGTCATGTAGGAGGTGGTGGTGATGCCCTGCTCCTTGAGGAAGGTAGTCAGTTTGTCGTTCTGCAGGTAGGGGCTGAGCTCGATCTGGTTGGTGGCGATCTCGCCTTTACCGACGGCTTCGATGGCCTGGCGGGTCAGCTCGATGTTGAAGTTGGAAACGCCGATCTGGCGGGCCAGGCCCAGTTTCTTGGCCTCAGCCAGGGCCTGCATGTACTCGGGCAGTTCGACACCGTTGCCGGGGGCCGGCCAGTGGATCAGCAGCAGGTCGACGTGGTCGGTACGCAGCTTGGCCAGGCTGTCGCGCAGGCTCGGCAGCAGCTTGTCGGCTGCGTAGTTGTCGACCCAGATCTTGGTGGTGATGAACAGTTCGCTGCGGGGCACGCCGCTTTCGGCGATAGCCTGGCCGACCTCGGCTTCGTTGTTGTAGATCTGCGCGGTGTCGATGGCGCGGTAACCCAGCTGCAGTGCCGCCTTGACCGAGTCGATGACGGCTTGGCCAGTCAGGCGGAAAGTGCCGACGCCGAAGGATGGAATGCTCATGGGGCTGCTCCTGTGGTGGGATGCCGGGGCTGTGTGCGGTGGCATCGTTCGGATAGGCGGCAGTGTGCGGTACTCACAGGTTTTGATTAAGGTGTCGGGGGGCCAAAGTCCTTTGACCTGGAGTCATGAGTGAGCGGTTTTTTCATGCGCGCAAATGAGCAAGCGCCCTGAAAACCGGCGTGGGCTTGCGCCTTTGAACAGGTAGTTGGTCGCAATTCTCACGTTGCCTCGGAACTAACTACACTGAGATGTCTCTATGATGGCGTCGGCAGACAGCAGGGGGGGCATTGTAAGGTGACCTCCGCCTGATTAGACTGCGCCGAATTCGTACGCAAAGCCCTACGTTAAGGACGTATATGATCAAGAAATGCTTGTTCCCGGCAGCCGGTTACGGCACTCGTTTCCTGCCCGCTACCAAAGCCATGCCCAAGGAAATGCTGCCGGTGGTCAACAAGCCACTGATCCAGTATGGCGTTGAAGAAGCACTGGACGCCGGCCTGAATGAAATCTCCATCGTCACCGGCCGCGGCAAGCGCGCCCTGGAAGACCACTTCGACATCAGCTATGAGCTGGAAAACCAGATCAAGGGCACCGACAAGGAAAAGTACCTGGTCGGCATCCGTCGTCTGCTGGACGAGTGTTCGTTCGCCTATACCCGCCAGACCGAGATGAAAGGCCTGGGCCACGCCATCCTCACCGGCCGCCCGCTGATCGGTGACGAGCCGTTCGCCGTGGTACTGGCCGATGACCTGTGCGTCAACCTCGAAGGCGATGGCGTGCTCGCGCAAATGGTCGCGCTGTACAAGAAGTACCGCTGCTCGATCGTTGCCATCCAGGAAGTCGATCCGCAGGAAACCAACAAGTACGGCGTCATTGCCGGTGAAGAGATCAAGGACGGCATCTTCCGCGTGGATTCCATGGTCGAGAAGCCGAAGCCGGAAGACGCACCGTCGAACCTGGCCATCATCGGCCGTTACATCCTGACCCCGGACATCTTCGAGAAGATCGAACAGACCGAGCCAGGCAAAGGCGGCGAGATCCAGATCACCGACGCACTGATGAAGCAGGCCGCCGAAGGCAACGTGATCGCCTACAAGTTCAAGGGCAAGCGTTTCGACTGCGGTGGCGCCGAAGGCTACATCGAGGCGACCAACTTCTGCTTCGAAAACTTCTACAAGACCGGCAAGGCTTATTGAGCTACAAGCTACAAGCTACAAGCTACAAGCTGTGAGCAGTTTTCTTGCCGCTTGAAACTTGCAGCTCGCCGCAAAAAGAGCCACCCTCGGGTGGCTTTTTTTGTGGAGTCTGGAAAGTGGCCTACGATTTTGATCTGTTCGTGATTGGCGCCGGTTCCGGCGGTGTACGTGCGGCGCGTTTCGCCGCGGGCTTCGGCGCCAAGGTGGCCGTTGCCGAGAGCCGCTATCTGGGCGGTACTTGCGTCAACGTCGGCTGCGTACCGAAAAAACTGCTGGTGTACGGCGCCCATGTCGCCGACGAGCTGGAGCAGGCCGCCGGTTTCGGCTGGACCCTGGAAGAAGGCCACTTCGACTGGGGCACCCTGATCGCCAACAAGAACCGCGAGATCGAGCGCCTCAACGGCATCTACCGCAACCTGCTGGTCAACAGCGGCGTCACCTTGTTGACCGGCCACGCGCGTATCACCGCTGCCAACGAAGTGGAAGTGGAAGGTCAGCGCTACAGCGCTGCGAACATCCTGATCGCCACCGGCGGCTGGCCGCAGGTGCCGGACATTCCGGGCAAGGAACTGGCGATCACCTCCAACGAGGCGTTCTATCTCAAGGATCTGCCACGCCGGGTGCTGGTGGTCGGTGGTGGCTACATCGCCGTCGAGTTCGCTGGTATTTTCCAAGGCCTGGGCGCCGCTACCACGCTGCTGTACCGTGGCGACCTGTTCCTGCGCGGCTTTGATGGCTCGGTGCGCACGCACCTCAAGGAAGAGCTGGAAAAACGCGGCATGGACCTGCAGTTCAACGCCGATATCCAGCGCATCGACAAGCTCGACGACGGCAGCCTCAAGGCCACCCTCAAGGATGGCCGCGAGCTGGTCGCCGATTGCGTGTTCTACGCCACCGGGCGCCGGCCGATGCTGGACAACCTGGGCCTGGAGAACACCGGCGTGGAACTGGACGAGCGCGGCTTCATCCGTGTCGATGAGCAGTACCAGACCACCGCGCCGTCCATCCTGGCCATTGGCGATGTGATCGGCCGCGTGCAGCTCACCCCGGTGGCACTGGCCGAAGGCATGGCCGTGGCCCGTCGCCTGTTCAAGCCCGAGCAGTACCGCCCGGTGGATTACCAGAACATTCCCACCGCGGTGTTCAGCCAGCCGCCGATCGGTACCGTGGGCTTGACCGAAGAGCAGGCGCTGCAGGCCGGGCACAAGGTGCAGATCTTCGAGAGCCGCTTCCGGGCGATGAAACTGACCCTCACCGATATCCAGGAAAAAACCCTGATGAAGCTGGTGGTGGATGCCGAGACCGACAAGGTGCTGGGCTGCCACATGGTCGGGCCGGATGCCGGCGAGATCATCCAGGGCCTGGGCATCGCGCTGAAGGCCGGTGCCACCAAGCTGCAGTTCGACGAGACCATCGGCGTGCACCCGACGGCGGCCGAAGAATTCGTCACCATGCGTACCGTCACGCGCTGAGCCTGTCAGACGCCACAGGGTTGAGGCATCGGCTCTGTGGCGAAACCTCCTACATAGCGGGCGTGCAGTGCGCCCCGCATCACCACATCTTTCCTACGGTCATCACCTCGGCAGTCATAAATACTCGCTGGGTGCCACGTACGTGGCGTCGGCCTGGCGTTGCCAGGTCAACTTGACTTAGGAGTTATCAGATGAATGTCTTACGCAATATCATCCTGGGCACCTGCAGTGGGCTGTTGATGGCAGGGGTAGTACAAGCCGATCAAGGGCTGATCAGCTTCAGTGGCAGCGTGGCTGGCCCGACCTGCGTCATCAACGGCGGCGACAACGATGTGCAGGTCAACCTGCCGGAAGTCAGTACCTACGATCTGCGCCAAGCGGGGCAGACCGCTGGCGAGCGCACCTTCAGCCTGGTGCTGAGCCAGTGCTCGCATGTCGGCCAGGTGTCCACCTACTTCGAGCCGGGCCCCACCGTGAATCCTGAAGGCCGGCTGACGGTCGATGCTGGCTCGGGCGCCGCCACCAGTGTCGACGTGCAACTGCTCAACAGTGCCCGCGCGCCCATGAACCTGGCCGGTGGCAGAGGCAATCAGAGCTCCCAGCGGGTCGATATCGTCAACGGCAACGCCATCCTCAACTACACCGCTCGCTACTTCTCGCTGGGTGCGACCACCCCGGGTCTGGTCTCGACCAACGTCCGCTACTCGCTCGAGTACCTCTGAGTCTCCTTCCTGGTAGCCCCCTCGGGGGCTACACCTCAACGCTGTGCGCGAGCCTTGAACATGAAGACTTTTTCCACGGCCTGTCGGCGCGTCTTGCTGGCAGGTTGGCTGCTGGCCGTAGGCCACGCCCAGGCCAGTGTGGTCATCGCCACCACCCGAATCGTCTATCCCGCCGAGCAGGCCGAAGTTACCGTCAGCCTGCGCAATCTGGGGGAACGGCCAGCGCTGGTGCAGGCCTGGATCGACGACGGTGTGGCCATGGCCGATAGCCAGGATCCGCAGGTGCCATTCAGCCTGATGCCGCCGCTGTTTCGCGTCGAGCCTGGCACCAGCCAGAGCCTGCGCCTGTTCCATAACGGCGCGTCGATGCCCACCGACCGTGAAACCTTGTATTGGCTCAATGTCCTCGAGATAGCGCCCAAGGGCGTCGGCAACCAGATCAATGTTGCGTTGCGTACGCGCATCAAGCTGTTCTTCCGTCCACCATCCCTGCCCGGGACGGTGGCCGATGCTCATCGCGCGCTCTCCTGGCGCTGGGTGCGCGAAGGTCGGCGCTGGCAGCTCGAGGCTGACAATCCTGGGGCCTATGTCGTCAATCTCGGGCGTGTCGCCGTTAGCTACCAGGGCCGATCCTGGCAGGCACAACCGAGGCATGTGCTGCCGTTTTCGCAGACTCGCTTCGCCATCGAGGGGTTGGCCGATGAGCGTTCTGTACCGAACCAGGTGGACTATTCCTACATCGATGACTATGGCGCCGAGCGACCGGCCACTGCGGTGGTGCGTCATTGAGCGCGCGGGTCACAGGCGTTGCATGCGCGCGCGTATTGCTGCCTGGCCTGCTGGTGCTTGCGGCCGGCAGCCTGGCCGCCCCGGTGGAGTTCGACTCACGCATGCTGCGCCAGGGGACTTCGAGCGACCTGCAGCGCTTCGAGGGGGCCAGCGTCATCCCGGAGGGTGAGGTGAGCCTGGACGTAACGCTCAACCAGCGGTGGATGGGCCGCTATCAGATAGCGCTGCGCACGCCGCCAGGCGCTATGCAGCCCACACCGTGCTATGGGCGCGAGCTGCTCGAAGCGCTGGGCGTCGATTTGCTGCGATTGGCGCCGGCGAAACGGGCACTGCTGGCGCAAGAAGGTGATTGCCTGGCCCTGTCCGCCTTGGGCCTGGAAGCCAGCGAGGCGCTTGCCTACGGCGAACTGCGGCTGACGCTGAGCATCGCCCGGCAGCATCTGAGCCGCCGCCCCGTCGACCACGTGGACACGCGGCAGTGGGACAGCGGGGTTGGCGCGGGTTTCGTCAACTACGACCTGAACCTTCACCAGCAGCAAATGGCACATCGGCAGGGCACTGCCTATCGAGGTTTCCTCGGCTTGCGCGGCGGGCTCAACACCGGTGACTGGTACTGGCGGCACGACGGCATTCTGCAGGGGGCGGACGATGCCCCGACCCGTTACCAACGCGGCATGACCTCGGTACGACGCGACCTGCCGGCCCTGTCGGCGCAGCTGACCCTTGGCGATGCCGCGAGCAGTTCGGATGTCTTCGCGGCCAGTGCGTTCCGAGGTCTGCAACTAGGCAGTGACGAACGCATGCTGCCGCAATCGCGGCGGGGTTATGCCCCTACGGTGCGTGGCGTGGCCAATAGCACGGCGCTGGTGAGTATTCGTCACCGTGGGGTGCTGCTGCACGAATCGAGCGTGCCTCCCGGGCCGTTCGAAATCGACGACCTCTATCCCAGCGGCTTGAGTGACGACCTGGAGGTCACGCTCAAGGAGGCGGACGGCAGCGTGACAGTGTTCAGCGTGCCGTTCCAGGCGGCGCCCTTGGCATTGCGCCCAGGCGCCAGGCGCTTCGACTTCGCTGGCGGCCACTGGCTGGATGGCTTCGGTCGCACGGGTCCTGCGTTCGGCCAAGGCAGTTGGCAGCAAGGCCTGGATGATCGTTTGAGTGTCCATGGCGGGCTCTGGGTGGCCGAAGACTATCTGGGCGGCGCCTTGGGCGTTGCCCTGAACACCGCTGTTGGCGCAGTGGGGCTGACCGCTTATCACGCAGATGCGGCGCCCAGCCCCGAGGCCGATCGGCGGGGGCAAGCCATGCGCTTGAACTGGCGACAGGACTTGACTGACACGGCGACACGCCTGGAGGCGTCCATCAGCCGCAGTCAGAGTACCGGCTATCTTGGTTTCGATCAGTTCGCCCAGGCGCGCCGCGGCCGGCATTCAGACCCGAACCAGTGGCGCGCCAGCTTCTCTCTCGATCAGGCCCTGGGCCCTGGCGCCGGCCGGCTGAGCTTTGCCGTCAACGGCGCGCGCAGCTGGTCGGGGCAGGGCGGTACCGACTACCGGCTCGGCTACAACAACCATTTTGCTGCCATGGCCTATGGCCTGAACATCGGGCGCCAACGCAGCGAGCATGGCCAGCCGTTGCGGACCATCGCCCTGACCCTCAGCATGCCGCTCGGCGAGCGCCGCCGCGATCTGTTGAGCAGCGCCGTGAGCAGCGATTCGCGGCGGCATGCCAGTACCAGCCTGCGCTGGAGTTCCCGTGCCGGCGAGCAGGCGCAGTGGGGCTATGGGCTGGCGGCACAATACCAGGCAGCGGCAGCCGATCCGGTCGGCATCGATGGCAATCTGCGTTACCGAGGCAGTGCCGGCGACCTTGCCGTTGCGCTAGGCAGTCGCGGTGACCAGCGTCATCTGGCGTTGGGCGCACGCGGTGCAGTGGTGGCCCATGCCGGCGGGGTGACGGCAGCACCGACGCTGGGCGAAAGCTTTGCCATCATCCACGCGCCTGGTGCCACAGCCGCACGGGTGCGGCAACAGCCCCAGTCGCGGGTCGACCGTCGAGGTTATGCAGTGGTGCCATCGTTGGCACCTTACAGCGTGAACACCGTCGAGATCGACCCAAAGGGTATGCCGCGCACCACCGAACTCTTGGTTGCCGGGCACAACGTGGTGCCCAGGGCCGGGGCTGCGCCACTGCTGCGCTTTGCCACGCGCGCGGGAGATTTCCATGTGCTGCTTGCCGAGCGTACGGGGGGCGAGGCTTTGCCCTTCGGTGCCCAGGTATTCGATGAGACGGGTAACGAGGTGGGGGTGGTGGGCCAGGGGGGGCAGGTTCAGATACGCAGCCAGGCCAGGCGCGGGCGGCTGCGCATCAGTTGGGGCGGTGCCGAACATCAGACGTGCTGGGTGGATTTCGAGGTGGGCCGTGCGGCCTCTGCTGTAGCCGTATGTGGCCCGCGTAGTAATCAAAAGATCTATTGATCGAGCATCGTTATAGCCAAAACCAATCAGCAACATGAGGTTTGCCAATGAGCCATTGCGCCGTCGCTTGGATAGGATGGCCTCCATCAACTTACTCACCCCATGAAGGAGCAGCACATGCCTATCATCAACAGCCAGGTCAAACCGTTCACCGCCACCGCCTACCACAAGGGCGAGTTCGTTCAGGTCAGCGAAGCCGACCTGAAAGGCAAATGGTCCGTCGTGTTCTTCTACCCAGCCGACTTCACCTTCGTCTGCCCGACCGAGCTGGGCGACCTCGCTGACAACTACGCCGAGTTCCAGAAGCTGGGCGTCGAAATCTACGGCGTGTCCACCGACACCCACTTCACCCACAAAGCCTGGCACGACACCTCGGACACCATCGGCAAGATCCAGTACCCGCTGATCGGTGACCCGACCCACATCATCTCGCGCAACTTCGACGTGCTGATCGAAGAAGCCGGCCTGGCCGATCGCGGTACCTTCGTGATCAACCCGCAAGGCCAGATCAAGATCGTCGAACTGAACGACGGTGGTGTAGGCCGTGACGCTGCCGAGCTGCTGCGCAAAGTCAAAGCCGCCCAGTACGTTGCCGCCCACCCGGGTGAAGTCTGCCCGGCCAAGTGGAAAGAAGGCGAGGCCACCCTGGCGCCGTCCCTGGACCTGGTTGGCAAGATCTAAGGCCATGTGCCAATCGCGGGCGGTGAGCAGCCGCCAAAGCTGAAGTACTCACTGCCCCGTCAAACGCCCGGGCGACCTCGCCTGGGCGTTTTTGTATCCGAAGTTTGAAAAAGGAATCGCCCGTATGTTGGACGCCACGCTTAAATCGCAACTGAAAACCTACCTGGAGCGGGTCACCCAGCCGATCGAGATCGTCGCTTCCCTCGATGACGGCGCGAAGTCCCGCGAATTGCACGACCTGCTGGTGGAAATCGCCGGCCTGTCGAACCTAATTACCTTCAGCGCGGACGGTAACGACGCCCGTCGTCCTTCGTTCTCGCTGAATCGCCCAGGGGCGGACATTAGCCTGCGCTTTGCCGGCATCCCCATGGGCCACGAATTCACCTCCCTGGTGCTGGCGCTGCTGCAGGTCGGCGGCCATCCCTCGAAAGCCAGTGCTGAAGTGATCGAGCAGATCCAGGCCCTGGAAGGCGAATTCACCTTCGAAACCTACTTCTCGCTGTCGTGCCAGAATTGCCCGGACGTGGTCCAGGCGCTGAACCTGATGGCGGTGCTCAACCCTAACGTGCGCCACGTCGCGATCGACGGCGCGCTGTTCCAGGATGAAGTGGAAAGCCGCAAGGTCATGGCGGTGCCGAGCATCTACCTGAACGGCGAAGTGTTCGGCCAGGGCCGCATGGGCCTGGAAGAGATTCTCGGCAAGATCGACACCGGCGCCGGCGCCCGCCAGGCCGAGAAGATCAACGCCAAGGACGCTTTCGACGTGCTGGTGGTCGGTGGTGGCCCAGCCGGCGCCGCGGCAGCCATCTACGCGGCACGCAAAGGCATCCGTACTGGTGTTGCCGCCGAGCGCTTCGGCGGCCAGGTACTCGACACCCTGGCCATCGAGAACTTCATCTCGGTGCAGGAAACCGAAGGGCCGAAACTGGCCACGGCGCTGGAAGAGCACGTCAAGCAGTACGACGTCGACATCATGAACCTGCAGCGCGGCGAAGCGCTGATCCCGGCCACCGATGGCGGCCTGCACGAAGTGCGTCTGGCCGGCGGTGCCTCGCTCAAGGCCAAGACCGTGATCCTGGCCACCGGTGCCCGTTGGCGCGAAATGAACGTGCCGGGCGAGCAGGAATACCGCGCCCGTGGCGTGGCCTACTGCCCGCACTGCGACGGCCCGCTGTTCAAGGGCAAGCGCGTGGCGGTGATCGGCGGCGGCAACTCCGGCGTGGAAGCGGCCATCGACCTGGCCGGTATCGTCGCCCAGGTGACCCTGATCGAGTTCGACAGCCAGCTGCGCGCCGACGCGGTACTGCAGCGCAAGTTGCACAGCCTGCCGAACGTCACGGTGATCACCCGCGCGCTGACCACCGAAGTGATCGGCAATGGCGAAAAGGTGACCGGCCTGCGTTACAAGGACCGCAGCACCGACGAAGTGCATGACCTGGCGCTGGAAGGCATCTTCGTGCAGATCGGCCTGCTGCCGAACACCGATTGGCTCAAGGGCACGGTCGAGCTGTCGCCGCGTGGCGAGATCATCGTCGATGCCAAGGGCCAGACCAGCATCCCCGGCGTGTTCGCTGCCGGTGACGTGACCACGGTGCCGTACAAGCAGATCGTCATCGCCGTGGGCGAGGGCGCCAAGGCTTCGCTGGCGGCGTTCGATCACCTGATTCGGACTTCGGCGCCGGCGTAAGCCTGTTCCGGCCTCTTCGCGGGGCAAGCCCGCTCCCACAGAATCACTGCCAGCCTCAGCCTCAGCCTCAGCCTCAGCCTCAGCCTCAGCCTCAGCCGTGCTGCAGCTCAGAGCAGGGCTTAGTTCACCAGCACTTCGTCCAGCGCCTGCTCAAGGGTGCTGACCGTGCGCTCGATATTATTCAGTTTTTCGAGCCCGAACAGCCCGATACGGAAGGTCTGGAAGTCGGCCGGCTCGTCACATTGCAACGGCACGCCGGCAGCTATCTGCAGGCCGTGCGCGGCAAATTTCTTACCGTTCTTGATATCGGCATCATCGGTGTAGCTCACCACCACACCCGGGGCCTGAAACCCGGCTGCGGCCACGCTTTTGATGCCTTTGCCGGTCAACATGGCGCGCACCCGATCGCCCAGCGCCCATTGTTCGTCGCGGAGCTTGTCGAAACCGCTGGCTTGCATCTCGTTCATTACCTCGTTGAATCGCGCCAACGCATCGCTGGGCATGGTCGCATGGTAGGCATGCCCGCCCTGTTCGTAGGCCTGCATGATCTGCAGCCACTTTTTCAGGTCGCAGGCAAAGCTGCTGCTTTGCGTGTGCTCGATGCGCTCGAGAGCCAAAGCACTGAGCATCACCAGGGCGCAGCAAGGGGAGGCGCTCCAGCCTTTCTGCGGTGCGCTGATCAGCAGGTCGACGGCGCACTTGTGCATATCGACCCAAAGCGTGCCTGAGGCGATGCAGTCCAGCACGAACAGGCCGCCCACCGCATGCACGGCGTCGCCGACGGCCCGCAGATAATCGTCGGGCAGGATGATCCCGGATGAGGTTTCAACGTGGGGGGCAAAGACAATCTGCGGCTTGTGCGTCTCGATGGCCGCCAGCACTTCGTCCAGCGGTGGGGGCGCGTAGGCTGCCTGGCGGCCGGCGTCGACCGGCCGGGCTTTCAGCACCGTGGTGGCAGCCGGGATGTTGCCCATCTCGAGGATCTGGCTCCAGCGATAACTGAACCAGCCGTTGCGGATCACCAGGCATTGCTGGTCGGTGGCGAACTGTCGCGCTACCGATTCCATGCCGAAGGTACCGCTGCCCGGCACTACCGCAACAGCCTGGGCGTTGTAGACCTGTTTCAGGGTCTTGGAGATGTTCTTCATTACTCCTTGAAACGTCTGCGACATGTGATTGAGCGAACGGTCGGTATAGACCACCGAGTACTCGACCAGCCCCTCAGGATCAATACTGGGATAAAGCTTCGACATGCGGTGACTCCTTTACCAGAGATGTCATTGGTATGGACCCGGTACCAAGCCCTGGCAAATGACAAGATTGATTAGTGCTGGACGTTCAAGTTAGCAGCCTGGCAGCTCAGATTCCTGTGGGGGCGCGAATCACCAGGCTGTCTTTCTTGTCGCCAGGTGATTGCTGCAGAAAAGCTGCGATCAGCGACGCCACTTGCTGCTGTATGACATCCCGCGCACGGCCGTTCTCGCCATCCCGGCAAATGACGCCATCCCCCGGTACTTCTGCCTCGAGCACTGACTGCGCGCCTGGTTTGCAGATCGACATGAAGGTGAAATGGCTGGCGTCGCTGATCTCGACGTAACGACTGGACGCCGCAGGCAGGCGTTTGGCCAGGTTGGCCGACTCCAGTTCAGCGGGAAGTTCGCGCGACGGTACGCCCGCTGCGATCACCAGGGCGGGTACCGGCAGGGCGGCCAGGCTTCGATCGGTCAGCCCCCGCGAAAGGCCCAGGTCCAGAGTGACCACGACCGTGACGCGTTGGTCGCGCCAATCGGCGCCCAACGCAGCCTTGGACTCTGTGGAGCCTGCAGGTTTCATCTTTGCGTAAACGGTGCAACTGGCTAACTCTGGATGGGTGTTGCAGTCCTGTTCGAAGCGCTCTGGGTCGAAGCGCGCCCCGGCGATCTCCAAGGCGGTCCAGCCGCCGAGCGAGTGGCCCACGGCTGCAATTCGGCCATCGGCGACCGCACCGAATTGTTCAGGTTGAGCGACGACCGCATCGATGGCCCGACCCAGATCAAGAGGGCGCTGCCATAACTGCGCCGCTGCCTGCGGGCTGCGGTCATGGGTCGTGCTGCCAGGGTGATTGACTGCGGCGACGATGTAGCCTTTGTGGGCCAGGGCACTGGCCAGCCAGACCTGATTGCGCCAGTTGCCCTGGTAGCCATGGGACAACACCACCAACGGATGTTTACCGGCAGCAGGTGGCGCGTCAGGCATGGCAGACGCACCGACAAACACCGGATTGTCGCCGATCAGTTGCGTGTCGGTGATGGCTTTGCTCGGGTACCAGACCACCATCTCCAGTGCACGGTCATTGTGCGGATCCGTCAGCGTGGAGGCGCGAAAGCCGACGGAGTTGCCGTCGGCCCATACGCTGGTTGTCAGGCAGGCCAGCAACAGTGCGGCGAATGTTGTTTTCAATGTCGTCTCTTCCTTGATCAGACGCGTGCATGGCACTTGAATCCGCCACAGGGCGTATCCACCCTCCAAGGGCGTCGTCGCTGATGTTGTGCTCCTCGAAGGTGGACATTAAAGCCCGGATTCGAACCACGTCCAGGCAAAATGCGCTGACCCTTTCAGGCGGGCTGGGCCGCCAGGCTGTTGCTGACGTTACGCCCCAGCACCAGCACCGTGACGAACCCGCAGCCCACCAGGGCCGTGGCCAGGCTCAACAGCACAGAACTGCCCAGCTGGTCGACGATCCGCCCGCCAAAGAACGAGCCCAGCGCGATGATCACCTGGAACATGGCAACGAACAGCGGCATGCCGCGCTCCACATCCTTGGGCGCCACCACGAACATCCAGATGCTGGCGCAGGCCGGGAAGGCGCCGAAGGCGAAGCCCCAGAGTGCGATCAGCATTGCCGCGCCGGTCATGCCGGTGGCGAAGTAGGGGAACAGCGCGGTGCTGATGGCGATCATCAGTGCCACCAGCATCAGCGTGTGGCGCACGCTGCGGTTGGCGGCGAAGCCGGCGAACAGGTTGCCCAGCACCCCGGCTACGCCATAGAGCAGCAGCAACGAGCCAATGGTCGGCCCATCGAAGCCGGCACTCTGTTTGAAGAACGGCGCGACATAGGTGTACGCGGCAAAGTGCGCCAGGCCGATCAGCAGTACCGCGATCAAGCCCACCCGTGCCTGTGGGTTGATGAACAAGGCCGGCAGGTCGCTGACGCGAATCGCCCGGTCCGGGTTGAGCCGCGGCAGCAGGAAGACCTGCGCCAGCAGCACCGGTACGCCCACCAGCGCGGTGGCCAGGAAGGTCATGCGCCAGCCCATCAGGCCGCTCAGCCAGGTGCCGACGGGCACGCCCAGCACGGTGGCCAGGGTCACCCCGACCATGATGATCGAGGTGGCCTGGGCCACGCCCACGCCCTTGGGCGCAAGGCGGCCGCTGAGGGCAATGGCGGTGGCCCAGAAACCACCGATGCTGATGCCCAGCAGCACGCGGCCGAACAGCAGCAGGCTGAAGTCGCTGGCGTAGGCCACGACGGCGTTGGCGATGATCATGACCAGGGTCAGGCCGATCAGCAGGTAGCGGCGGTCCAGGGCGCCAATGCCCACCGACAGCAAGGGGGCGGCGAGGGCGGCCATGATCCCCGGCAGGGTCACCATCAGACCGGCCTGGCCGGCGCTGATACCCAGGTCGCTGGCGACATCGTTGAGTACGCCCACCGGGAGAAACTCGCTGGTCACCAGGGCGAAGGCGCCCACGGCGACCGAGAGAATCGCCAGCCACTGCTGGCTGACGCTCTGTTGATCATGTTCGGGAAGGCCCTGGGGGGCCTGGCTGGCGCTTGGCATGGTGTTGGGTTCCAAGAGGGAAGGTCGCCTGAAGGCAGGCGCGGGAAGCAGGGAGGCAATTGGGAGGCGATTATAAGAGTCGGTTTCGGCAAGCCGACAGGCGGGGCCTTCGATAGTAATCATCAGTGCAATCGATAAGACACGCCGGAACGCCGTACGCGACCGGGCAATGAGTTGCTATGCTGCCGGCCTCATCGGCAACGCCAAGGACGTTTGGAGATGACTGCAACCTTGCGTCAGGCTTCGCCTGGTGATATCGAGCTGCTGTTCGATATCCGCACCAGCGTGAAACAGAATCACCTCTCCCGTGAACAACTGCATGCCATGGGCATCACGGCGGCCATACTCGGCGACGCCATCGGCAGTGGCCCCTGCGTCTGGATTGCCGAATGGTGCCGTGAGCCTGCCGGATTTGTCATGGTCGATCACGAAGAAGGGGAGGTATTCGCCCTGTTCGTGCGCCCCCAGCACGAAGGCAAGGGCTTGGGGCGTTTGCTGTTGCAGCGGGCGGAACAAGCGCTGTTCCAGCGCCACGAGCGGATCCACCTGACTACCGACGGCAATGAAGTCATTCGGGCGAATGGCTTCTACCGGCGATTGGGGTGGACCTGCGTCGATGCGGTCGATGACCGGGATGTGCGCTATGAGAAGCGTCGCGTAGAGGGCTGATCGCAGAGCCCGAGCCACTCACAGGGCGTATTGCGCGATCCCATGGCCGAACGACCAGTTCTCCTTGCGCACCTCGACCAGGTTGATGAACACATCCTCCAGGCGCACCCCCGCCTGCTGGTTGAGCCCTTCGGCGATGGCCAGGTACAGCGCCTTCTTCTGCTCGACGGTGCGCCCTTCGCTGAGGGTGATCTGGATGAACACCTGGCCGTCCGAGCGCTGGATGCCCAGGTACTGCGGGTCGTTCACCAGGCGGTCAGTGTCGTGCTCGGTCAAGACCTGGAAGTTGTCGTGGTCGGGCACATTGATCGTGCTTTTCATGGCGGCATAGACAACTTGGCCGATCCTAGGCAGATGGCTGGTGTCGGGGTTTCGTTTGATATCGATGCGGACCAGAGGCATGAGCGGCTCCTTGGCGGGTGGGCAGGCTGTACAGCAGCGTAGACAGGATCGAGCCGATTCACCTGCAGGATAAGCGACCGTGCCTGCTGTATGATGCGCGCCCGCTAACGGAGCAACCCATGGCCAAAGACATCGACAACCCCTGCGTCTCGCTGTGCCAGCTCAACAGCGAGTTGTGCGTGAGCTGTGGCCGCACCCGCGAAGAAATCCGCAAATGGCGCGGCATGAAGCGCCCGGAGAAGATGGCGACGGTGCAGCGCGCCGCCACCCGGATGAAGGCCATCGTCAAGAAAAACGCCAAACGCCAGGCAAGCGAATAGCGCCGCGTTCAGAAGCTTTCCAGGCCCGCCTCGATGCCGGCCTGCTGCGCCAGTTCGATCATGCTGTCGACCTGGTCGGCCGCGACGATGCAGCCCACATACTCGTCGCCGCCGGTGTCCAACTGCAGGAAGCGTTTGCCCTGGCCCGCCAGCCAATGGTCGAAGCCGCTCAGCACCTGGGCCATGGTCTGAGTGCCGTTGTGTTCATAGGCATAGTCCTCGGTGATACCGCTGGCCTTGACCAGGTGAGGTGCCAGGTACTCGAAACTGTCGAAACCGTTCCAGTCGACGGCCAGCAGCGCCCGCTGTTCAAGCGGCAAGGCCTTGTCCGGGGCCAGCAAGGCCAAGCTCAGCGCGCTGGCCGGCTCCTCGCCCTGGCCGTAGATGCGCAGCACCCGCCTGACCAGTCGGGCGCGATCCTGCTCGGGCAGGTGCGCCAGCAGGGCTTGGGTGAAGGCCTTGAGGCCTGGGCGGTAGGGGTGCAGCTCGCGCATGATCGCCGCGTCGCTGAGCGTCGGCTCATCCGGTGGCGGCTGGGTGAAACGGCCGCCGAACAAACGGTCGAAAAGTCCCATTCTGTGTCCTGTACGCTCCATTGACGGGCTAAGCAGAGCATAGCCTTAGGAACAATCGTTGCTGTGCTGTCCATCCTTATTCGGCAAGCACATCCGAAAGCATCAACCAAGGGGCTTTGCAGTCCAGGTGGGCGTGTTGCTGCTTGCTCGGCACGAAGGGCGTGTCCAGGGTGCCCAGCGCCACCGATATCCAGTCGCTGAACGGGCCCTGGCTGCGCGACCAGAACAGGCTTGTGCCGCAGTGTGTGCAGAACTGGCGCAGCACGTCGGCGGAGGAGGGGTAGGCTTTGAGCGCCTCGGCACCGCAGTGCAGACGCCACGCACTGCGTGGCACGCTGGCGTAGGTGGCGAAGGCCGCGCCATGGCCTTTGCGGCATTGGCTGCAATGGCAATGGGTCACTGCTTTGGGCCGGGCGAGCAGCTCATAGCGGATCGCCGCGCACAGGCAACTGCCCTGGTAGGTTTCGCTCATTGCGGGTTCCCGGCCAGTGCCTGGTTGACCGCCAGCCAGCCATTCACCGCCGCTTCCCCAGCCTCGGCAAACACCCGCTCCAGCAGCTTCACCTGCTCGCGGCGCAGGGCCTGTTCCAGGCGCGCGCCTTCTCCGGTCAACTGCAACAGGCGCATGCGCTTGTCGGCCTCGGACGGCAGGCTGTCCACCAAACGCATTTCCATCAGCTGGCGCAGCGGCATGTTCAACGCCTGTTTGCTCACCCCGAGCACGGCCAGCAGTTCCTTGACGCTCAGGTTCGGGTATCGGGCGATGAAAAACACGATCCGCTGGTGCACCCGGCCCAGGCCCCGGCGTTCGAGCATTTCGTCAGCCTTGGCGGTGAACGCCTGGTAGCCGAAGAAGAACGCCTCCATGGCTTGTTGCTGTGAAGCAGGGTTCTTAAGGTCAAGCATATTGACTTATCCGTGAGGGTCGTCGTAGTTTCGGTCAAGCAGTTTGACTTATTTCCTCCACGCCCCGCTACCGGTGATCCCATGGCCTTTTCTGAACGTGTCACGCGCTTAAAGAGTTCCCTGATCCGTGAAATCCTAGCCGCGGCCCAGCGCCCGGAGGTGATGTCGTTCGCCGGCGGCCTGCCGGCCGAGGCCATGCTGCCCAAGGTGGTGTGGGATGAAATGCCGGTCGCCATGGGCCAGTACGGGATGAGCGAGGGCGAGCCGGCCCTGCGCGAGGTCTTGGCGGCCGAGGCGCGGGCGTTGGGTATCGAGTGCCAGGCCAGCCAGGTGCTGGTGGTCAGCGGCTCGCAGCAGGCGCTGGACCTGGCGGCCAAGCTGTACCTGGACAAGGGCACCGAAGTACTGCTGGAAGCCCCGACCTACCTGGCCGTGCTGCAGATCTTCCAGCTGTTCGGCGCCGATTGCCTGGCCGTGCCGATGCAAGCCGACGGGCCGGACCTGGCCGCCTTGCGCCAGCGTCTGCAACAGCATCGCCCGGCGTTCATCTACCTGATCCCGACCTTCCAGAACCCGTCCGGCCTACGCTACAGCGAGGCCAAGCGCGACGCCGTGGCGGCATTGCTGGACGAGTTCGGCGTCACCTTGATCGAAGATGAGCCTTATCGCGAACTGAGTTTCGACGGTGCCAGCGCCTCACCCATCGTCAGCCGCCTGCGCAAGGCCAGCTGGATCTACACCGGCACCGTGTCGAAAACCCTGCTGCCGGGGTTGCGGGTCGGCTACTTGATCGCCAGCCCTGATCTGTTCCCCTACCTGCTACGGCTCAAGCAGGCCGCCGACCTGCACACCAACCGCGTCGGGCAGTGGCAGGTGCTGCAGTGGTTGGGCAGCGAGCAGCATCGGCAGCACCTGAGGACCTTGCGCGACTACTACCGCGAGCGCCGCGATGCGTTCCAGGCCGCGCTGCAAACGCACTTTGCCGACCTTGCCGACTGGCAGCAGCCCGAGGGCGGGCTGTTCTTCTGGCTGACCCTCAAGCAGCCGCTGGATACCCGCACCTTGCTGGCGGCTGCATTGGCGGTGGGTGTGGCGTTCATGCCGGGCGAGCCGTTCTTCCCAGAGCCGGACCAGCATCATGGGCATTTGCGGCTGAACTTCAGCCATGTGGCGCCGGGGCAGTTGGAGGAAGGGTTGCGGCGCTTGGCGCAGGTGGTGCGCGAGGGGCAGCGGGCGAGGGCGGCGTGAATCTTCGCTGACGCTATCGCGGGGCAAGCCCGCTCCCACGGCACCGTGAGCGTCAACGTGGGAGCGGCGGTGCGCCGCTGCCACTTGCCCCGCGATAGGCCCCTGTACTTGCCATCAGGCATTTCTCGACCATCCTTCTTTCTGGCGGTCCCCCACGCTGCCCAAGGAGATTCACGGATGTTCAAGCATCGCTTCGTCCCCGCCATGCTGCTGGGCGCATTGGCCCTGGCCCTCACGGCCTGCAGCAGCATCGACGCCCGCACCACCGAATACGTCGGTGCGCCGCACCCGGCGCCAACCCTGCCGGGCAACGTGGAGATCCTGCGCAGCGAGCCGACCCGGCCCCATGTGCGCTTGGGCGAGATCGTGATCGATGCCGGTACCGATGGGTCGGCTTCGGTCAGCGAAATCGAGCAGAAGTTGCGCAGCGAGGCTGCAGGCATTGGTGGCGATGCCGTTGTGGTGGTGTATGACCGCATCCAGCCGGTAGCGGCTTATGTCAGCGGGCCGTTGTGGGACCGGGATATCCGCTCCATCGAGGGGCGCAAGTTGAAGGGCATTGTCATTCGCTATAACCGCTGAATCGGGAGCGCGGACCATGCGCAGGCTGTGGCGAAAGTACCTCGACCTGCTTGAGGCCGACCTGAGCACCAAAGTCTTCGACAACTTCAAGAACTTGCTGGTGTGCGCGCTGCTGTTTGCGGCGGGGACCGAGGCTATTCATGGCAATCAGCAGGTTTTGCTCGGGCTGTGGGTTTCCAGCTTTACCGGGTGGGGGTTGATCCTGGTATCGGCGTTGTTGTTGCTGCTCAATGTCAGCGATACCCTGCATCGGTTGGCCAAGTTGCCCTATCACACGGTGTTGCAGGTGATCTTGTGTGTGCTTTATCTGGTGCTGGCTTCGCGGGTGGTTGAGATTGTGTGGAGTTTTCGGGCGGAGTAAGTCTTGAGTCTGGCGCAGCGTCATCAGCGCGCACCTCTGAATCGAGGTGAACCAACAAGGCGGACAGTGATGAGCTTGCAGGAGTGACTGGCCCGAAACAGATGTGGGAGCTGGCTTGCCATCGATGCGCCGCGCGGGCGGCGCTCGATCTCATGGGCGCTGCAAAAATACCGGCAGGCACCTGGTGGCCTTCATCCAATCTCCCGACATGCACTTGGTAGCCATTACCCAATCCTGATTGCCTAGGGCCAGCGGTGTGACGCCCAAGGGCTTGTCTTGGGATCGCATGTGGGCCAACAGGTGCACGCCAAAAGATCTGCAGCGCTCTCAAGATCGAGCGCCGCCCGCGCGGCGCATCGCTGGCAAGCCAGCTCCCACATCTGTTTCGGGCCAGTTATTCCTGATGTTTCGCCGATATACGCCTTGGTGGCTTGACGCGGAATCTCGGTGCGCGCTGACGGCCCCATGTCCTACATGAATGAATCGGATTTTCCCTCTTCTGCGTAGGTCCTTTCCGAAGCATGCTTCCAAGGCTTTTGCACCATCGAACTGAGGTCTAGTCTCGCCCAGCCGCTGCAAATTCAGCGGCCGGGTCTGCAAGCCCGTGCGGGACAACTAGATCAGCAACACCATCAGTCTTCGGCTTCTGGCACCTGACTGTGCTTTATGGTGGCTGCGTGCGGGTGACCTTCGGGTCAGCCGGGCTTTCTCTAGTTGCCCCGGTCTTGCAGGCCCGTACGTAGCCGCCACCCCTCCACCTGCAAGTGTTCGGTGGCGGTCCGATAAGCACAACTAGAGACTGTCGCCATGCTCAAAATCGTCCCCGACCCACCCCATTCCCCCGATACCCCCCAATACCTCGAAGACACCCTGGTCGAAGCCATGGAGCACGCCCTGTGCGGCCTGGCCGTGGCCCATCAATCCCTCACCTTCCTGCCCCGATCACCGGCCACCATCATGCTGATGACCGTAATGCACGAACTCGAAGCCCTGCGCACCCTGCTGGAATGCGCGCTGGCCCAGTTGCAGCGCAGGGCACAGCCCAGTGAGAACACGCTGCACTGAGCGCCTGCACTCAAACCCCAATCGAGGATGTCACATGAAAAACGACTTACCCGAAGGCATCGGCAAACTCGGCTACACCGTCGGTTCGGCCACTTGCATCGCGGGCGTGGGCGAGGGCAAGCGGCTGTTTCGCGTAGAGCCCGGCAACTGCGCCGACCACGCCTGGAGCAAGCCAGCGAACTACTGGACAGCGCCCGCCGGGCGTCATTCATCGGCGTGATGGAAAACGACCCGGTGCTGGTATGGGCCGGGTATTTTCTCGGCGACCTGGCCAAGGCCCTGATGGATGACGCACACATGGGCATGCGCAAAACCCCATGAGCGGACGGCCGGGCGGCCCGTTACCGGTCGCCCGGCGGCATGCCAAGACATTCGCTGCCGAATCCCGGATAATACCCGCCATTTTCCGCCCCGCTTCCTGGTACCCCCTCGCATGGAAATCAAGGTCAATTTTCTCGACAACCTCCGTCTCGAAGCCAAGTTCGACGACTTCACGGTGATCGCCGACCAGCCGATCCGCTACAAAGGCGATGGCTCGGCCCCGGGGCCGTTCGACTACTTCCTGGCGTCCTCGGCGCTGTGCGCGGCGTACTTCGTCAAGCTGTACTGCCAGACCCGCGACATCCCGACCGAAAACATCCGCCTGTCGCAGAACAACATCGTCGACCCGGAGAACCGCTACAACCAGATCTTCAAGATCCAGGTCGAGCTGCCCGAAGACATCAGCGACAAGGACCGCCAGGGCATCCTGCGCTCCATCGACCGCTGCACCGTGAAGAAAGTGGTGCAGACCGGCCCCGAGTTCATCATCGAACAGGTCGACAACCTCGACGCCGATGCCCAGGCGCTGCTGATGCCGGTGTCGGACAGCACCACCTACATCCCCGGCAAGGACCTGCCGCTGGAGCAGACCATCGCCAACATGTCGGCGATCCTCGCCAACCTGGGGATGAAGATCGAGATCGCCTCGTGGCGCAACATCGTGCCTAACGTGTGGTCGCTGCACGTGCGCGACGCGCAGTCGCCGATGTGCTTCACCAACGGCAAGGGCGCCACCAAGGAAGCTGCGCTGGCCTCGGCGCTGGGCGAGTTCATCGAGCGCCTGAACTGCAACTTCTTCTACAACGACCAGTTCTGGGGCGAGGACATCGCCAACGCGCCGTTCGTGCACTACCCCAACGAGCAGTGGTTCAAGCCCGGGCCCAAGGATGCGCTGCCGGAAGAGATCCTCGACGAGCACTGCCTGGCCATCTTCAACCCCGACGGCGAGCTGCGTGGCTCGCACCTGTACGACACCAACTCGGGCAACAAGGAACGCGGCATCTGCTCGCTGCCGTTCGTGCGCCAGTCCGACGGTGAGACGGTGTACTTCCCGTCCAACCTGATCGAGAACCTGTACCTGAGCAACGGCATGAGCGCCGGCAACACCCTGGCTGAAGCCCAGGTGCAGTGCCTGTCGGAGATCTTCGAGCGGGCGGTCAAGCGCGAGATCCTCGAAGACGAACTGTGCCTGCCGGACGTGCCGCAGGAGGTGCTGGCCAAGTACCCAGGCATCGTCGCCGGTATCCAGGGGCTGGAAGAGCAGGGCTTCCCGGTGCTGGTCAAGGACGCCTCGCTGGGCGGTGAGTTCCCGGTGATGTGCGTGACCCTGATGAACCCGCGCACCGGTGGCGTGTTTGCCTCGTTCGGCGCCCACCCAAGCTTCGAAGTGGCGCTGGAGCGCAGCCTCACCGAACTGCTGCAGGGCCGCAGCTTCGAAGGCCTGAACGACCTGCCGCAGCCGACCTTCGACAGCCTGGCAGTGACCGAGCCGAACAACTTCGTCGAGCACTTCATCGACTCCAGCGGCGTGGTGTCGTGGCGCTTCTTCGGCGCCAAGCCCGACTACGAATTCGTCGAGTGGGACTTCAGCGGCCATGGCGAGGACTCCAACGTACAAGAGGCCGACACCTTGTTCGGCATCCTCCAGGACATGGGCAAGGAAGTGTACATGGCGGTGTACGACGACCTCGGCGCCACCGCCTGCCGCATCCTGGTGCCGGGCTACTCGGAGATCTACCCGGTCGAGGACCTGATCTGGGACAACACCAACCGCGCGCTGGGTTTCCGCGCCGACATCCTCAACTTGCACAGCCTCGACAACCGCTCGCTGAAGCTGCTGCTCAAGCGCCTGGACAATGCCGAGGTGGATGACTACACCACCATCACCACGCTGATCGGCGTGGAGTTCGACGACAACACGGTGTGGGGCCAGCTGACCATCCTCGAGCTCAAGCTGCTGATCCAGCTGGCGGTGCAGCGCTTCGAGGAGGCCAAGGAACTGGTGGAAATGTTCCTGCAGTTCAACGACAACACCGTTGAGCGCGGGCTGTTCTACCAGGCGCTGAACGTGGTGCTGGAGGTGGTGCTGGACGACGAGCTGGAGATGGAAGATTACGAGCACAACTTCCGTCGCATGTTCGGCAACGAGCGAATGGACGCGGTGCTGGGCTCGGTGGATGGCAGCGTGCGCTTCCATGGCCTGACCCCGACCAGCATGAAGCTCGAAGGCCTGGACCGCCACCTGCGCCTGGTGGAGAGCTACAAGAAGCTGCATGCGGCGCGGGCGAGGGCGGCTGGGTTGCAGGGCTGATCAGCGAAAGCTGGCGCGATCGCCGGGTTTGGTCTTAGCTGTCCCGGGGTCGGCGGTTCATGCGCCGGCATCCCGAAGGACAGACCAGGACCAAGGAGGTCATGTTGAAAGGCAAATTGCTGGCGGCATCGCTGCTGCTGTGGATGTGCTCGATGACGGCGTACGCCGATTGCGCGGTGCTGGGGCCGCAACCGGACCCTTGCGCGGGGCCTGTGCTCGGCCCCACCGAGTGCGTCTGCCCCTGAAGCAAACAAGGAATGTTCGAAAAAGACCAGGAGGTCGAAAATGAAGAAGGTGCTGTTGGCTGTGCTGTTTTCCCTGGGTTTCTCGCTGACCGCCCAGGCCTCGTGCCCGGTGTTCGGGCCGGGTAAGGATCCGTGCGCAGGGCCGGTATTCGGGCCGTCTACCTGCCAATGCCCGTGAGTTATGCATAGTAGGAATGGGGCTGCTTCGCAGCCCTTTTCTGGATGGTCCAATATTCCTTGGCAAGTTTGTAAAGCGTCCCAGCATAGCGCTCACCCTCAAAGCAAATCCGCCTACAATATTCAATTATTTGTGGCGTGCCGAAATAGACCATGCATGAAAGAAAATCATAATCAGTGTGCCGGCATTCAGCACTATTAGGTCCCGATAAAAATTGTCACCATAATCAATTTCCACGAAAAATGTCTTATCATCTTTCAAGAGCACCATATAAAGTGGCCCCCCCCCCCCCCCCCCCATTGCAAAACCATGCAAATGAGCTGGCACTTCCCGAAATACACTGCTGTTTGCAGAGTGCAAATGCTGTCGAAGAAGTAGCGTTGATGCTACATCCGCCAGGGTCACTAGCGCAAATTCAAAGATGCTCACTTTTTAAGCTACTCATTGAACTATTGTGTGGTCGCGCCATTTGTAAGTCCATCCAAAAAACTGCAAATATACTCGTCTGTTTCACTGCCATCTTTTTAGCAGCGGAATAGTACTTGTAGAGCCTCAATGCATCCGCTTTTAGAGCAGGCCGAAGCAACGCCCCACCGACAGCGCTGCATCGGCAGATAATTAGGCTAGTGTACCCTCCCGCTCGGTACGCCCTAAACTTTTATAAACTTCACGATAGTCTTTTCTGGGCGGCCCCTGCATGCCATCTTCTCCTTCATGGAATTATCTTGCATTTCCACGAAACGCCACCATGTCCTTGCTATTCGGCTGTGACCAAAACTTTGGGTCAGTCAACGTTTCGTGAGGTCAAAGCCCAAATGTGGAAAAAGAACATTGCCGCAGTAAGGAAAACCACAAGCCAGAAACCGAAATCAGTTATAGAGTTATAGGGGAATCGGATAAGTCCCTCTCCGCTCATCATTTCAATATAAACGCCCCCCATGAAACCATTGAATAATGATGACCCTAAAAATTGCAGAAATTTGTCCAGCTTCTTGAAAATGAATCTATTAAGCAGCAAGCTGATTGCGATATCGCATGTCGCCAAAAGCCCCAGAAGCAGCAGCTTCATTCTTTGTACTCATCCACCCATTGCTTAATGGTCAGGCCAGATGTGGAAAGCTCGACCCCAAGCCCTCCCTTACCTAGCTGTCTTATTTTTCGCTCTTTGTCAGCATCCATATATCGATATAGCCGCCATGCATCTCGCTTTGGAACCTTTCGCCACAACGCCCGCCCCGACAGGAAAAGATCCGCCGTGTAGTAAGCGAGATTGCCATCCCGCTCGCTGTACCCCAGGCTCTTGGCCGCATTTTGATAGAACTCCCTCACAGGCCCGACCACATCAGTTCGACCTTCGTAGAGACCTCGGGCATTTTCGTAAAGGTTGTTACCTCCGTGCATGATCAACGGAGCTCCGTGAATCACGCATGTGGAACCAAGACTCCCTATGCAGCTCCCTAACCCCTCAGCAAATTGCGAGACGCCGCCAGCCATGCCTACCAACTGGCTAAATATCCGCGACGCTTGCGAGTAAAGACTCTTCTTCTCGGCCTGAATCCGCTCAAGCCCTTGCTCCGGGGTGATGCGTCGCTCGTACACATCGTCCATCACCCGCCGCGCGTAATAAGCCAGTTCACGATTGAACTGCATCCGCAACCGCCGATCGCTCAGGTGTTTAGCACTAATCCCACAGCCATAGCTGATCAACCGAGACGCCGCCGCATTCACCTCCCAATACGCCTCATCCAGCCGCTCGCCATATTCTTCGTCACGCTGGCTCATAGCTGCTCACCCCAGCTGGCGTACCCGGTGGTACCGGCGGCGTGGTGAATCCAGCTGATGCTCCGATAGCTGATCAGCAGCCGCTCCTCGGCGTCCTGGTCGGTCAAGAGCACCGCATGGGGCACATCCATTTCCTGGCTGACGATCACCGCACCCTCCAGCCTCACGGAGAAGTACTTCTCCCGATGGCCTGCCGGATGAATGCGGTACAGCTGGATATCGCAGTCGAGCACTTCCCGGCTGTCCACGGCCTGGGCCAGCAAGGGCGTGGACTTGTCGATGAGCTTGGTGACCTCAACGGGGTGGTGGATGCCGCGCTGGGTGTTGTCCGGGTTGGAAATGCCGTGGCTGAACGACATCACCATGATCTCGTCCTGGTGCGCGATCTGGCACCTGTTGCCGATGGACGCCTGGGTATTGCAGCCTGACGAAATCAAACCTTGCCGCTTGCCGGTGATGCTCATGTATCCGTTGAAAGCCATGGGCTGCACTCCTTGTGGGGAAAGGATCGCAGCCTACGAAAACGCTCACGGCGTGTATGCCGGACGCTTCTGAAATATCCGGCCTTTGCAGAACGCTTTGTTTATTGAGCTTGGATGCTACGGGTGATTGGCCGTGGCCGAACAAGCCTCAGCAATCTTGCGCCAGCCACAAATCCTGGGGCCGCTGCGCGCCCCTATCGCGACACAAGGCCGCTCCTACCAGGGGGGGGCGTTTATCTGGCCAAGGGCTATGTCGCTCCCCGCCACCGCGCACGTCGCATTCAGACAAGCACGCGTCTTTGCCAATCTGCTCCCGCCACCGGCAAAACCGAATAATTGATCCATCGGTCAACCCTGCGCCACGGGCTGGCAGTGGCCAACCGCCGTCGCCCGGCGGGCATGAACGCCCTGCAGGTGTCGTTCTGGCAGAACCTGGTGGTGGCGATCGTCGTGGCGCCGCTTGCCTTCAGCCACCTGGCCACCAGCAGCCTGAGCGCCTCGGACTGGATCAACCTGGCGCTGCTGGGGGTGTTCTGCACCGGGCTTTCGCAGTTCCTGTTCGTCAAGAGCCTGGACGGGCTCCAGGCGCGCACCGCGGGCATGATCATCGCCCTGGAGCCGGTGTACGCCATCGCCTGCGCCTGGT
The DNA here is from genome assembly GCF_039673365.1 of Pseudomonas sp. TWI923. Classification (NCBI taxonomy): domain Bacteria; kingdom Pseudomonadati; phylum Pseudomonadota; class Gammaproteobacteria; order Pseudomonadales; family Pseudomonadaceae; genus Pseudomonas; species Pseudomonas sp. TWI923. The sequence continues at coordinate 86,875 of NZ_JBDJLM010000012.1, forward strand.
GGCTGTTCGGCGAACAGCCGTCGCTGCGCATGGCGGCGGGCGCGGCGCTGATCGTGCTGGCCACGGTGTGCTGCGCCTGGCGCAAGGCACCGAGCCACTGAGCCGGCAACACCCTCTACCTGCCCGGGCGCGCATGGTTTATGGTGCCAGGCTGCAATCTGGAGGGTAACGACATGGACATCGACAAACTGCACGGCCGCCTGGAGTTCCTGCGCCAGGCGGAGCAGCTCAAAAGCGTGCTCAGAAGCGCGCACACTTCGTCCGGGCGGGCCGAGAGCACCGCCGAGCACACCTGGCGCCTGTGCCTGATGGCCATGACCTTCGCCGACGAACTGGCCGGCCTGGACCTGCTCAAGGTGCTCAGGATGTGTGTCATCCATGACCTGGGCGAAGCCATCCATGGTGATGTCCCGGCCATCAGCAAGCATGCGTTCCCCGACAAGAGCGAGCAGGAACGCACCGACCTGAAGACGCTGCTGTCCAGCCTGGACGCGCCGCTGCAGGCCGAGCTGCTGGCGCTGTGGGAAGACTACGAAGCCGCGGCCTCGCCGGAAGCCCAGGCGGTCAAGGCGCTGGACAAACTCGAAACCCTGCTGCAGCACAACCAGGGCCGCAACCCGCCGGATTTCGACTACGCCTTCAACCTGAGCTACGGCAAGCACTACACAGCGGCCACCCCGCTGTTCGCGGCGCTGCGCCAGCTGATCGACGCCGACACCCGCAGCAACCTGCAGCTGAACCTCAACATCCGCGACGAGCAGCCCGGCGATATCGACGCCATCAGCCGGCTGACAGAGGCGGCCTTTGCCAACGCCGAACATAGCAGCCACACCGAGCAGTTCATCGTCACGGCGCTACGCAAGGCCGGGCAGCTCACGCTGTCGCTGGTCGCCGAGGAAGGTGGGGTGCTGGTCGGCCATGTCGCCATTTCCCCGGTGACGATTGCATCCGGCGCCAGTGGTTGGTTCGGCCTGGGGCCGATTTCCGTGGCGCCGTCGCGCCAGGGCCAGGGCATTGGCACGGCGCTGATGCAGGCCGCGTTGGCCGAGCTACGGCGCCTGGGCGGCCAGGGTTGTGTGGTGCTGGGTGATCCGGCCTACTACGGGCGTTTCGGTTTCAAGGCCGAGCCGGCGCTGGTGCTGCCCGGTGTGCCGGCGGAGTACTTCCAGGCCCTCGCCCTGGCCGGGCCGGTACCCAGCGGTCAGGTCAGCTATCACCCGGCGTTCGAAGCACAGGCCTGAGCGCGCCCGCGCAAACGGTCATCCTGTAGGAGCGGCCTTGTGCCGCGAAAGGGCCGCAAGGCGGCCCCGGCGATCGCTGGGTATATGCCGAATTCGGTCGTTAGCGCACACAATGCCGGGGCCGCTTTGCGGCCCTTTCGCGACACAAGGCCGCTCCTACAAAGGCCTGCGTAAGGCCGCATAGCGGCCCCGATTGGCTTGAATGTCAGCTGCTTCCCATGGCCGATTGCTGCAACCACTCGATCAGCACCTGCAGCCGCCGAGGCATCGGCTCATGGGGTGGGTGCACCAGGTAATAGCCGCAGCGGTCCGCCGCGACGAAGTCGCCAAACGGCAATATCAGCTCGCCGTTGGCGATGCGTGCCTTGACCAACTGTTCACGGCCAATGGCGATGCCTGCATGGTTCACCGCAGCCAGGGTGCACAGGTCGGAGCGGTCGAAGGTGAGGAAGCGCTCCGGCAGCGGCACATCCAGCGCCATGCGCTGCAACCACGAGCGCCATTCGGCATCGTGCGCCACGTTGTCCCAGGCCGCGACATCGTGCAGCAAGGTACAGCCGCCCAAACCCTGGATGCCGCCCAGCAGCCCATGCCGCCGGGCGTATTCGGGCGAGCACACCGGCGCGATCCGCTCCGCCATCAGCGGCGTGCTGACCAGCCCCGGGTAATGCCCGTGCGAATAGCACAGCACCAGGTCGACCTTGCGGGTGCGGTAGTCGATGCTCTCGTTGCCGACGCGGATGTCCAGCTGGATATCCGGGTACTGCGTCGTGAACTCGGCCAGCCGCGGCACCAGCCAGCACTGCGCGACCGAGGGCCGCACATACAAGGTCAGTTGCCCGGCCACCTGGCCATGGGCGCGCTCGCTTACGGCTTCAGACAACGCATCCATGGTGCGCTGCATGATCTGGAACACGCGCTCGCCGTCCTCGGTAAGCGTGACCTTGCGCGGTAAACGGTGGAACAGCTTGAGCGCCAATTGCTGCTCCAGCCGGCCGATCCGATGGCTCACCGCGCTGGCGGTCAGGCATAGCTCGTCGGCCGCCCGGGCAAAACTCAGGTGCCGGGCCGCAACCAGGAAAGTGTGCAGGTTGGCCAGGTGCGCGCCGTTTAGTTTCGGCGCGAGCAGGTGGGCGGGTGCGGGCATGGGCGCTCCTGTTCAGCTTCGTGCTTTGGCGAGGTAAGCGGCGTATTCGTCGGCAGGCACCATGCTGCCGCCGGTGCCCCATACCAGGTGCGTGGCCCTGGCCATGCGCGCAGGCGTCAAGCCGTTGCGCTCCAGGTAATCCGCTGCGCCCAGCACCTGCAGCAGGCCTGGTACGCCGGCCAGCGCCGAGGGCTCCAGGCGCGCCTGCTCAAGGTCGTGGGCCAGGGCCAGCAGGCGATACAGTTCTTCATCGGTGACGGTGTAGTAGCCATCGATCAGCCGCTGCATGGCCTTGCCGACGAACCCGGAAGGCCGGCCCACCGCCAGGCCATCGGCGGCGGTGAGGTTGTCGATGCCGAAGTCCTGCACGCTGACCGCGTCGTGCAGCCCGGTGTACACCCCCAGCAGCATGCACGGCGAATGGGTCGGTTCGGCGAACAGGCAATGCACGTGGTCACCGAATACCAGCTTCAAGCCGAACGCCACGCCGCCAGGCCCGCCGCCCACGCCGCAGGGCAGGTAGACGAACAGCGGGTGTTCGGCATCCACGCAGATTTGCGCTTGTGCGAATTGCCTGGCCAGGCGCTCGGCGGCCACGGCGTAGCCGAGGAACAGGTGCGGCGAGTTCTCGTCGTCGACGAAGTAGCAGGCCGGGTCAGCTTCGGCTTGTTGGCGCCCTTGCTCCACCGCCACGCTGTAGTCCGAGGCGTATTCGATTACCGTCACGCCATGGCTGCGCAGCTTGTCCTTCTTCCACTGACGGGCGTCGGCCGACATATGCACGGTCGCCTGGAAGCCCAGCCTGGCGCTCATGATGCCGATGGACAAACCCAGGTTACCGGTGGAGCCGACCGCCACTTTGTACTGCCCGAAGAACGCCCGCGCTTGGTCATTGGCCAGCGCCCGGTAGTCGCTGTCCAGGGTGATCAGCCCGGCAGCCAGCGCCAGGTCCTCGGCATGCTTGAGCACTTCGTGGATACCGCCACGGGCCTTGATCGAGCCGGAGATCGGCAGCTCACTGTCGGCCTTGAGCCACAACGCGCCGCTGGGCGGCAGGCCGGCCTCCTGCAGCAGGGCGCGCTGCAGGCTGGGCAGCGGGCGGATCGGCGACTCGATGATGCCGCCGCTGGCCGCCGTTTCCGGGAACACCGTGGCCAGGTAGGGCGCGAAGCGCGCGAGTCGGGCGCTGGCGGCGGCAACGTCGGCGGCGTCCAGGCCGACATCGTGCAGCGCCTGGGCGGCAGGGGCGATGTCGGGGTTGAACCAGCGGGTCGGCTGCAAGGCCACCAGCTCGCGGATCAGGGGGTGGCTCTGGCACCAGGCTTCAAGCGTTTTTCCGAGAATCATGGGTAGTTCCTGGGTTGTTGCGTGCGAGGGGTCGTTGTTTTCGCGCATTAGAGCGTAGCGCCACGGGGCCGGACAAACGATTGATCGTCAGGCCATGCATGACCGGGTGTCATGTGTCGCGGCGGTCAAGCCAGTGCCTTGCGCAACGGCACTTCACGCAGCAGCCAGCTCAGCGCGAACGCCAGGCAGGTGATCAGGCAGGCCACGAGGAACACCCCATGCATCGCCCCGGAGAAGGCGGCGAGGTAGGCCTGTTGCAGGGGCGCGGCCAGGGCATGCACCTGCTCGGGCGACAGGCTGGTCGGCACCGGGGTGTCGGCCGGGAACGCCTGTGCCAGGCGTTCGAGCAGCGCATGGGAGAACAGGGCGCCGAACACCGACACGCCGATGGCGCCGCCGATCGACCGGAACAGTGTCGCCCCCGAAGTGGCCACGCCCATATGGCGCGGCTCGACGCTGTTCTGCACGGCCAGCACCAGCACTTGCATGACCATCCCCAGGCCCGCGCCGAGCAAGCCCATGTACAGGTTCATCACTGCCATCGACGTGTGCTCGTCGAGCCGGCTGAGCAGGGCCAGGGCGATCGCCTGCAGCAAGGTGCCGAGGATCGGGAACATCCGGTAGCGCCCCCAGCGGCTGATCAGCCGCCCGGTGATGGCCGAAACCACCAGCAGCCCGCCCATCAGCGGCAGCATCTGCAGCCCGGCACTGGTCGGCGTGGCGTTTTTCACCACCTGCAGGTACAGCGGCAGGAAGGTCACCGAGCCGAACAGCGACATGCCGACGATGAAGCCGATCAGCCCGGCCAGGGCGAAGGTGCGGTGACGGAACAGGTGCAGCGGCATGATCGGTTCGGCGGCACGGCGCTGTTCATGGATGAAGCCCACCAGGCCGATCAGCGCGAACAGCGACAGGCACAGGATGTCGAGGGAGCCCCACGCCAGCAGGTTGCCGCCAAGGCTGGTGATCAGCACCACGCAGGCCAGGGTCAGGGTGAGGAAGCATGCGCCAAGGTAGTCGATCACGTGCTTCACCCGCGCCACGTGCGGGCGGAACACGCTGCCGATCACCAGCAGCGCCAGCAGGCCCAGGGGCAGGTTGATGTAGAAGATCCAGCGCCACGACAGCTGTTCGACCAGAAAGCCACCGATCAGCGGCCCGACCACCGTGGCCAGGCCGAACACACCACCGAACAGGCCCTGGTAGCGACCGCGCTCGGCGGGTGGGATCACATCGCCGATGGCGGCCATCGCCACTACCATCAGCCCGCCACCGCCCAACCCTTGCAAGGCGCGCAGCAGCACCAGCTCGGTCATGTTCTGGGCCATGCCGCACAGTGCCGAGCCCACCAGGAACAGCACGATGGCCACCTGCAACACGCGCTTGCGGCCATACAGGTCGCCGAACTTGCCGTACAGCGGCACCACCACGGTGGAGGCCAGCAGGTAGGCGGTGACCACCCAGGACAACCAGCGCAGCCCGCCCAGCTCGCTGACGATGGTGGGCAGGGCGGTGGAGACGATGGTCTGGTCCAGTGCGGCGAGGAACATCACCAGCAGCAGGGCGCCGAGCAGCAAGGGAACCGGCGGGTGGGCATCGTGTTCGAGGGCAGTGGATAGGGTTGTCATGGGTTGGCCTGGGCGAGGGGAGAGTGGCATGGGCGAGGGGTCAGCGACCTTGGCCGGCGTCGCGCAGGCCGGCTAGGGCGAAGCGGTACAGCTGCTCGCAGACTTCGGCGGCGGGCATGCCGAGGATTTCCTGCACGGCCCCGGAGCCGCCACGCGGGCCGATCAGCAGCATCGCCCAGGGGGCGGTGACGCAGAGGATGCAGCGGGTCAGCGCCGGGTCGTCGAGGGCGAGGCCGCTGATCTCGCTGAACAGCCCCTTGAGCAGCATGAGCTTTTGCGGCGCCGTGCCCTGCAAGGCCTGGCCATGGCTGCTGGGGGTGAGCAGTTCGGCGGCAAGCACCCGCAGGTGCCAGCTGCCCTGGCCTGAACTGGCCTTGTGCACCACCTGCTCGATCAGTGCGCGCAGTTTGTCCGTGGCCGGCTGAGGGGCCTGGAGGATGCGCTGCAGGTTGCTGATATCGAGGAAGCGCCGACGCGCTTCGTCGAGCACCGCCAGGTACAGGCCGTTGCGGCTGCCGAAGTGGTAGTTGATCGAGGCCAGGTCGACCTCGGCCTTGGCGGCCACCGCCTTGTTGCTGGACTCGGCGAAACCCTGGGCGGCAAACAGCTCGCCGGCGGCTTCGAGAATGCGCGTGCGGGTGGCTTCACCGTCCTTGCGCGGTTCGCGGGGGGCTGTGGCCATGGTCGGGCTCCGAGGGTGGGTCGTGGCCGGAGCTTGCGCGGGTCTAAATTTAAATTCAATTTAAATTTATTTCAGGGTGACGAGAGGTCGCTGCCCGGGGGCCTTGCAGGGTGCAGGCGGGCCTATTCTTTCAGGCGGCACTTCAATCGAGTGGAGGTGGAGCATGCGAACAGTCACATGGGGCTGCCTGCTGTTGCTGCTGGCGGCAGCGGCCCAGGCCCAGACCGTCACGCCGCTCAAGGGCCAGAGCAGCCAGCAGATGCAGCAGGACATGGCCGACTGCAATAGTGTCGCCAGCAGTTCGACGACTGGCAGTGCGCATGTCGGTGGTCGGGTCAAGGGTGCCGCCGCCGGGGCGGTGGCGGGCGCTGCGGGTGCCCAGGTGCGCGGCAACCAGCACGACGAGGTATACGACCGTATGAGCGACGACGCCAAGCAGCAGTACCGGCAGAACCGCGCCGGCGAAACGGCTGCTGCCGGTGCCGCCGTGGGTGGCATGCGCCAACGCCAGGAGCGTCGTCAGGACCGCCGCGGCCAGGGCGAGGCCCAGGCCAGTGCCTACAGTGGTTGCCTGCAGGGGCGGGGGTATCAGGTCAGCCCTTGAGCCCGGCGATCACTTCGGCGGCGGTGGTGACCTGGCCGAAGTGGTGTTGCCACAGGCTGATGCCCAACTGCCCCGAGCGGTCCAGCGAAGAGCCCATGGTGAGGTCGGTGATCAGGGTCGGGCACAGCCCCGCATCGAACAGGGCGAAGCCTGCGGCCAGCACGCAGGTTTCGGTCTGCAGGCCGCACACCAGCACGCGCTCGACGCCCAGGCCCTTGAGGTACTCGAGGGTTTCGGCGGTTTGCCCGTAGCCGTGCTTGACGAACACCTTGTCGGCCTCGACCAGTGTCACGTCCTCGCTGGCCGGGTGCCAGCCGAGCTGGCGCTGGAACGGCGTGGCCTGTTCGTCGTGCAGTTCGATCGAGGCGACGGTGGGGATGTGTGCCGACAGCGCGCGGATGCCGTCCACCAGCTTTTCCGAAGGGCTGAAGGTGGATTGCACGTCGACGATGAGCAGGGCTTGCCGCATGAATGGGTCCGGTCCGGGTTGCAGGGGCGAGGAGTATAACGTCGTGCCGCGATCACCGCCGAAGGCTTCTATGCTGATCCTGTCCTGTAGCAAAACCCTGTGGCTTCACCTGGCATTTCGCGAGCAACGGCTTGTGGCAGCCGCTGTGCAGCGCCATGCCCCGGCGTTACACTCGCCGGCTTTTTTGCAGCGAGGGAATGCATATGCAGCGCATCGTGATACTGGGCAATTCCGGTAGCGGCAAATCGACTTTGGCACGGGCCATCGGCGAGCGTTTGGGGTTGCCGGTGGTGCACCTGGACCGGTTGTTCTGGTCGCCGGGCTGGGTGGAGCCGGAGGCCGAGGTGTTCCGTGATCAGGTGCGCTCGGCGCTGGCGCAGGATGCGTGGGTGTGCGAGGGCAACTATGCGCGGCGTACGTTCGACCTGCGGTTGCCGCGGGCGGACTTGATCATCTGGCTTGATACGCCGCGCTGGGTTTGCCTGAAGCGGGTGGTCCTGCGGTCGTTGAGCCGGCGGCCGCGGGCTGACTTGCCGGCTGGTTGCAGTGAGCGGTTGAACTGGGAGTTTGTGGAGTTTCTGAAGTTTGTCTGGGGGTTCGATGGGGCCTACCGGCGGGGGATCGAGGCGATGCGGGTGGCGATTGGGCCTGGGGTGCCTGTGGTTCATTTTCGGGGGCGGCGGGAGATTGCGGGGTTTCTTGGGGAGGTGGATGGGGCTGGGGGGAGGGGGGTAATTAGTGATGGGATGCAGGGGCGGCGTTCGGTTTGATGGCGGGATTTTGCCGTTAGATATTTTGCGGTTAGGTTGTTAGTCAGTTAATCAGTTAATCAGTTAATCAGTTAATCAGTTAGTCGGTTTATTGGTTGTTCTGTTGTTCTGTTGTTCTGTTGTTTGGTTGGTTGGCTGGCTGTTTTTATATTTGTATGTGCATTCATTTGCGATGTCGACGCATAGTCACCTTTCCGCCCTTACGGCGGCCTACTTTGGTCTTGGCCAAAGTAGGCAAAGCCGCTCGCTCCCATCATACGGCCCCTACGC
>NZ_JBDJLM010000013.1:0-87233 GCF_039673365.1 Pseudomonas sp. TWI923
CGCTCCCACAGGGTGCGCCGCTGTGCCTGTGGGAGCGGGTTTACCCGCGAAGAGGCCGGTACAGGCGACGCAGGCCTGGGCTTGTATAGGCAACCGCCAAATCGATGGTTTAGAGTGCGTGCCTGCGTCGTAAAAAAGGACAGGCGTCATGACCGATAACAACCAACAATTCGCCAGCGACAACTATTCCGGCATCTGCCCAGAAGCCTGGGCCGCGATGGCAAAGGCCAACCACGGCCACGAACGCGCCTATGGCGACGACCAGTGGACCGAGCGCGCCTCGGAGTACTTTCGCAACTTGTTCGAAACCGACTGCGAAGTGTTCTTCGCCTTCAACGGCACCGCCGCCAACTCCCTGGCCCTGGCCTCGCTGTGCCAGAGCTACCACAGCGTGATCTGCTCCGAGACCGCCCACGTCGAGACCGACGAATGCGGCGCGCCGGAGTTCTTCTCCAACGGCTCCAAGCTGCTGACCGCGCCCAGCGTCAACGGCAAGCTCACCCCCGAGTCGATCCGTGAAGTGGCGCTCAAGCGCCAGGACATCCACTACCCCAAGCCCCGCGTGGTGACCCTCACCCAGGCCACCGAAGTGGGCACGGTGTACCGCCCCGACGAGCTCAAGGCGATCAGCGCCACCTGTAAAGAGCTGGGCCTGAACCTGCACATGGACGGCGCGCGCTTCACCAACGCTTGCGCCTTCCTCGGCTGTACCCCGGCGGAGCTGACCTGGAAGGCCGGCGTCGATGTGCTGTGCTTTGGCGGCACCAAGAACGGCATGGCAGTGGGCGAGGCGATCCTGTTCTTCAACCGCGCCCTGGCCGAAGACTTCGACTACCGCTGCAAGCAGGCCGGGCAACTGGCCTCGAAGATGCGCTTCTTGTCGGCGCCGTGGGTCGGGCTGCTGGAAGACGGCGCCTGGATGCGCCATGGCCGCCACGCCAACCAGTGTGCGCAACTGCTGGCATCGCTGGTCAGCGACTTGCCGGGCGTGGAGCTGATGTTCCCGGTGGAGGCCAACGGGGTGTTCCTGCAGATGCCGGAGCCTGCCATCGAAGCGCTGCGCAATAAAGGCTGGCGCTTCTATACCTTCATTGGCAGCGGTGGGGCGCGGTTCATGTGTTCGTGGGATACCCAAGAGGCGCGGGTGCGCGAGTTGGCGGCGGATATCCGCAGCATCGTCGGCGCCTGATCCACCGCATTCGCGGGTAAACCCGCTCCCACAGGTACGGCACCGTCTTCAAGGACAGTGATCAGCTTGTGGAAGCGGGTTTACCCGCGATGAATGCTGCTAGCCATACGAAAGCTGAAGTTTCTATACCTTCCTTGAAGCGGCGGTGCGCGGTTAATGAGTTCGTGGATTACTCAAGAAGCGCGGGGGCTACCCAAGACAAATTAAAAAAGGGCAATTCCAAGCGTTACAAACCCCCGCACAATCCACTCGCACCATACTAATTCTTATCACTGTCAACTGGTAAATCTATCAGTTGCTCGCGCTGAAAGACTGCAGCAATCTCAAACCTCGTTCTAATACTACAACGAGGATGCAGCGATGGAAGATTTAGATGTGTGGTGGTTTGGAGCCCCAGTCCGAAATGCTGAGTTCAAAAGATTTCTAATGTCGTATCGCGAAGGTGATACATATATGTTCGGGCAACCTGAAGTGTCGCTGACATATAGGCCACCCGAAGAGCCAAGGCTGGATATAATTCCTAGGGATCCTAGCAGGATTGGCAACTCATCCTTGCCTACCAACTCTCGTCAACACCCCGAGGACACAGTATCTGTGTACTTCGGCGAAAGGGATGGCGGCGGGAATTACCCAGTTCCGGAGAAACTCAAAAATTTCATATCAAATTTAGCCGTAGGGAGTATCATAAAATATAACGGCACCTGGATTGAGATCATTGAGAAAAAATACGAATATTTCGAACCCAGCCCGGAATTTCCTGGATATGTCGATATAGGGGTCACGTATAGAAATTTCAACAGCGTTTGAACTCTTTATGACACGATCGGATCGCCACACTCACGTTTGCATCAATGACAGAAGTGTGGCGATCCAATTGCCTTCGCGACTTACTAGGTTTTGTACGAAAAGTATGGTCATCCATCTGTGTGGGAGCGGCGGTGCGCCGATGCGACTTGCCCCGCGATCTGCCGCAACGCGGCAGCAAAGCCCGAATTTGCGGCGTATTTGATATCGGGCACAGATGCGCTTCGCACTCCATCGCGGGGCAAGCCCGCTCCCACAAAACTTTTCGTACAGAGCCTAAAGCCTGAATCCACCCATTTGCCGCGCCAGGTCATCGGCCAACCCGCGCAGCGCCTGGCATTCCTCCCGGCACCCTTGCACCTCGGCCGCCGTCTGCCGCGCCAAATCGGAAATCCCCTGCACCGTGCGGTTGATTTCCTCGGTCACTGCCGACTGCTCCTCGGTCGCCGTGGCCACCTGGTGGTTCATGTCGCTGATCTGCTCCACCTGATCGGTGATCGCCCCCAGCGACGTACCCGTGCGCTGGCTGGACTCGACCCCATTGCCGGTCGCCTGCTGCCCCGCCTGCATCGATGACACTGCCGTGCCTGCGCCCTGCTTGAGGCGCTGGATCATTTGCTGCACTTCATCGGTGGACACCTGGGTGCGTCGGGCCAAGGTACGCACCTCGTCGGCCACCACGGCAAAGCCACGGCCCATCTCACCGGCCCGCGCCGCTTCGATGGCGGCGTTCAGTGCCAGCAGGTTGGTCTGTTCGGAAATACTGCGGATCACTGCCAACACTTCATCGATGGAGGCGACTTCGTCGGCCAATTGGCTGACCGCATCGGCCGCCTTGCCAATCTCGCCAGACATGCCTTCGATGTTGTGAATGGACCGACGCACCACTTCGCGCGCCTGCAGTGCCTCGTCGCGTGCCGACTGCGAAGCCACGGCGGCGGAGCCGGCATTCTGGGCAATGTCCTGTACGGTCAAACCCATCTCGTGCACGGCGGTGGCGACCATCTCGGTCATTTCCTGCTGGCGCCCGGAGCGTTCGGCGGTGTTGTCCACCACTTGCGTTACCTGCTCAACCGAGCGGTGCAGGCGTTCGGTGGTGCGCAACACTTCACCGATCAAGCCGCGCTGGCTGTCGAGAAAGCGGTTGAAGCCCCGGGCCAGGTCGCCCAGCTCGTCCTGGCGCGAATCGTCGAGGCGGTGGCTGAGGTCACCGGCACCACTACCAATCTGCACCAATGCCGCGGTGACCTGGCGGATCGGCCGTACCAGCCCGCGCGCCAGCAGCACCACCAGCAACAGCGAAATCAGGGCCACGCCACCACCAATCAGGCTTGTCAGCCATACGGCCTGACGCATCTGCGCGTAGATCTCGGCCTCCGGCACTTCGGCCACCAGGGTCCAGTTCAGGTCCCGCAGGGGCAGGCCCAGGGCCAGGTAGGTTTCACCGTCGCGGCTGAAACGGCTGCTGCGCAGGCCCTGGTCGCCGCTCATCACCGCCTTGGCGGCATCGGCATCAAGCTGCTCGGCGAGCTGGCGCTTGCCGCTGAACTGCTGGTCGGGGTGCACCTGAATCAGGCCGTCGTTGCGCACCAGGAACACCTTGCCGTGCTCACCGAAGCTGAAGTCGTGGATCAGCTTGGACAGTTCGCTCATGCGCAGGCCCATGCCCGCCACGCCCACCAACTGGCCATCCTTTTCCACCCGATAGTCGATGAACAGCGCCAACTCACCGGTGGCCCCGTCGATATCGATATTGACCAGGCGCTCGGCGCCGCTGTCGATATAGCCGTAGAACCAGCTGTCCTTGGGGTTGGCGCGGCTGAGGGTGCGATCCAGGCCTTTCTCGTTGTAGTAGTGGTTGCTCGCAGTGGCGGCGAACATCGTGGTGAAGGCCTTGTTGCGCTGCCTGGCGCCCTCCAGGTATTCGATGAAACGCGGTGCTTGCGCAGGATCTTCACCGGCGGCCAGCCAGTCGCGCAGCAGGGTATTGCCGGCGATGTCCGCCGCTGCCACCAGCGGTCGGCCAAGCATGCGTTCGATGTCGTTGCGGATCGCCTCGATGCTGGCCGGCAGCGCCGTGTCCACCAGATACCGCTCGGTGAGGCGGTTGACCGCCACGGTGTAGATCGCCACCACCACCAGGATGCTCGCCAGCAGGGCCGCCCCCATGCTCGCGATCAATTGCCACTGGATGCTCCGCCGCCAGATACGCATGCCCTGCTACTCCCGCTAATTATTGTTTTGCGAGAAGTGTATACACTCAAGTATCCAGTTATTCCAGAGATCTGAGACAGCACAAAAAGACTGTGGGAGCGGGTTTACCCGCGAAAACGTCGGTGAAACCACCATCGTCTTCGCGGGTAAACCCGCTCCCACAGGGGATGCTTGAGCGCTTTACTGGTCGCCGATGGTCCGGCTGATGGCATCGACGGTGGCGTCGATCTGCGCCTGGGTGCGCTCCAGGGTCTTGGCGTGTTCGCGCTGCAACTCGATCTGTTTCGAGCACAGGTTCAGGGCCGCCAGCACCAGCAATTTGTCACCGATCAGGGTCGGGTAGCTGCGCTTGGTCTCGGCCAGGGCGACGTTGAGCATGCGCACGGCCTGGGCCAGGGTTTCTTCCTGGCCTTCCGGCGCCTTGAGCGAATAGTCGTTGCCGAGGATCGATACGACATTGACCGGCTGCGCGTGCAGCCTCATGCGTTCACGACACCCGCGCTGGCGCGGTCGACCAGGGCCTGGATGCGGGCAGCGGTGGCGCCGTGCTTCTCTTCCTGCTCCATCAGCGACAGCTGCAGGGTCTCGTTCTCTTCCTTGGCCTGGGCCAGTTCCTGGCCGAGGGCGGTGTTCTGCTCGGTGAGTTGAGCGTTCTTGTGCATCAGGTCGCTGACCAGTTGCTCGAGTTGATTCAGGGAAGTTTCCAACATGCGTCTATCTCGGGTTGTTGCAAAGGGCGCACACGATAAGGAAAAACCTGCGCCCTCGCCATTAAATATCGGATTCAAAAGGTTTTTACCTGCTCAGGTTGACCGGTGTCGGCCGCCCTTGTTCCGGCCTGGGTCAACCGCCTGTCAGGAATTTCGTTAGCTGCCTCACAAATCCACCGTGCCACTATCAAGACTGCCCGGTCACGACCGATACGCCGGCAGGTCTTATTTCGTCGCATGGACTGCGGCCCCCTTTCTGCCCTGGATACCGCCTCCATGTCCTTACGCAACATGAACATCGCCCCGCGTGCGCTGCTGGGCTTCTCCGTGATCGGCCTGCTGATGCTTGGCCTGGGTGTCTTCTCGCTGATCCAGATGGGCAACATCCGCCAGGCCGGCGTGACCATCGAGCAAGTCAGCGTGCCCAGCATCAAGACCCTCGACGAGCTGACCGCGCTCAACCTGCGCCTGCGCACGCTGTCCTACCGCCTGCTGCTCAACCGCGAGCCGGCCACCCAGCAGGACACCCTGCGCCTGCTCGACGAGCGCAACGCGCAGATCGACAAGGCCCGTCGCACCTACGAGCCGCTGATCGCCGCCGCTGATGAAAAGGCCGCCTTCGAGCAGTACGGCCTGTTGCTCGGCCAATACCGCCAGCTTGAGTCGCGCATGCGCAGCCTGAGCCAGGCCGGCAAGGTGGATGAGCTGCGCGACCTGCTCAACAGCGAACTGCTGAGCAATTCCGAGCAGATCAACAAGGTCATGGACCAACTGGTGAAGATCAACACCGACCAGACCGCCGACACCAACGCCAAGGCCGCCAGCCAGTACGCCAGCACCTTCACCCTGGTGGTCGGCCTGCTGGTGGCGGCCACCGCGTTGACCCTGCTGTTCGCCTTCCTGCTCACCCGCAGCATCGTCAAACCCATCGACGAAGCGCTCAAGGCCGCCGAGCAGATCGCCGAGGGCGACCTCACCCACAGCATCCGCCCCGAAGGCACCGACGAGGCCGCGCGCCTGCTGCAGGCCATGGCCAAGATGCAGGACAAGCTGCGCGACACCCTGCAGCTGATTGCCGGCTCCGCCACCCAGCTGGCCTCGGCCGCCGAAGAACTGAACAGCGTCACCGACGAAAGCGCCCGTGGCTTGCAGCAGCAGAACAACGAAATCGAGCAGGCCGCCACCGCCGTCACCGAAATGACCAGCGCGGTCGAGGAAGTGGCACGCAACGCGGTGAGCACCTCGGAAGCCTCCAGCGAAGCCAGCCGTTCGGCCGGCGATGGCCGCGACCTGGTCATGGAGACCGTGGGCGCCATCGAGCGCATGAGCGGCGACGTGCAGGCCACCGCCAAGCTGATCACCCACCTGGCCGAGCAGTCCCGAGACATTGGCAAGGTGCTGGACGTGATCCGCGGCCTGGCCGACCAGACCAACCTGCTGGCGCTCAACGCCGCCATCGAGGCGGCGCGTGCCGGCGAGGCGGGCCGTGGCTTTGCCGTGGTGGCCGACGAAGTCCGGGCGCTTGCACACCGCACCCAGCAGTCCACCAGCGAGATCGAGCGGATGATCGGCAGCATCCAGGGCGGCACCGTGCAGGCCGTGGACTCGATGCGCACCAGCACCGAGCGCGCCGAGTCGACCCTGAACATCGCCAAGGGCGCAGGCCTGGCGTTGGACACCATCGCCTCGGCGGTGGGGCAGATCAACGAGCGCAACCTGGTGATCGCCAGCGCCGCCGAGGAGCAGGCCCAGGTGGCCCGCGAGGTGGACCGCAACCTGGTGAACATCAACGACCTGTCGGTGCAGAGCGCCACCGGCGCCCATCAGACCAGCGCGGCGAGTGCCGAGTTGTCACGCCTGGCGGTGGACCTGAACGGGTTGGTGGCGCGGTTCCGCACCTGATCCTGGTGAACGCCGGGCGCCTGCGCGCCTCTCTGCGAAAGTAACCAGTCGATCAGGCCTGCCTGATCGACTGGTTGCTCTGCCCGGGCTGCACGCGCTCATTAACGGTGGTGAACGTCGGGTTGGACATCTCCACCATTACCTGCACGGCCGCGGGGCGCGCTGCCTCATCGGCAGGGCGCATGCCCAGAATGGCCCTGGCATTGGTCGTGACGCTTCTCTTCATGTATCGCCAGAGTCCCTCCCAGTTGTCCCAGACGGCTTTGGCAATCCGAGTCCCAGCCCCCGCCGCCAGCAGTGCCGTACCAGCATTGGCAACGTAGTTGGCCGCCCCTACACCGGCCAGTCCCATGCCAGCTGCCGCCACGCTCGTGGCGGAGCCCAGCAAGGCGACCCGCGAAGCGTTCACTGCCAGCGCCCCCTTTGGCTCGGGGCCGAGCATAAGTGCGAGCGGCGACGCCGTGTGCAAGGCGATGGTCCCCGAACGCTGGATGATCTGCGAGATCAAGACGGAAGAACCTGCGCTCGGATCATGGCGATTCACCGGGTCGCCGGAACAGTACAGGTAGGCGTGGATCCCTCCTTCAGCGAACGGGCTGAGCGCGTCGGGCTGGTAAAAACGCATCAATGTTGGATTGTAATGACGGTGCCCATTGCCCAGCAGATAGCCGTCCACCCGGGACTCACGAAGCTGGCCACAAAAGCCGGTCTTCAGGCCAGGCGGCGACGGCAGCGCGCCATAGGCCGTGAAGCTACGGCCTGGGAGCTCGGTAGCGCCGATAGGGCTGCGTTGTCTGTCACAGGCAAGCAAGTAGGTAGGCACTATCCAAACTCCTTTGCTGAGGTTCCCCTCCGGAGCTTGGCAGCGACGCAGTGGCAGTGAAACTGGCAAAAGTATCAGGTGCCCAGCCTTGTGGCCCCATTGCCAGCAAGCCTGGCTCCCACAGAGGTTCGCGCCGTACCTGAGGGAGCCGGCTTGCCGGCGAAAGGGCTGCGCAGCAGCCCCTGGTACTCGAGTATCTGATCAATACTCGATCCGCACATCCCCCTTCGGCACACTGCAGCACGACAGGATGTAGCCCTCGGCCTCGTCCTCTTCGGTGATCCCGCCGTTGTGCTCCATCTCCACCTCGCCGCCCAGCTTGAGCACCTTGCAGGTGCCGCAGATGCCCATGCCGCAGGCCTTGGGGATCATCAGCCCGACCTTGGCCGCCGCCGCATGCACGGTCTCGCCCGGGGCCACGCGAATGCTCTTGTCGCTGCCGACGAACTCCACCAGGTTGAGATCGGCCGCGTCCACTTCCGGCGCATCGGCCGCAGCTTCCGCGTGCTCCACCGCATCGGCCTTGGCCTCGGGCGGCGTCGCGCCGAACGACTCCTCGTGATAGTTCTTCATGTCGAAGCCGACCGCCTCGAGCATGCGCTTGACCGCGCTCATGTAGGGCGTCGGGCCGCAGCAGAAGATGGTGCGCTCCAGGTAGTCCGGGGCGATCAGCTCCATCAGGCGCTGGTTGAGGTAGCCGCGATAGCCGGCCCACGGCTCGCCCAGGCCGTGCTTCTCGCAAATGATGTGCAGGCTGAAGTTGGGGATGCGCGAGGCCATCTGCTCCAGCTCGCGGTGGTAGATGATGTCCTTCGGTGAACGGGCGCTGTGCACGAACACCATGTCGACATTGGCGTTGGTGTCGTAGAACCAGCGGGCCATGGACATCACCGGGGTGATACCGACACCACCGGACAGGTACAGCGTCTTGCCCGCCGGGAAGTCGATGGCGTTGAACAGCCCCACCGGCCCGTGCACCGGCAGCTCGGCGCCTTCGTGCATGGTGTCGTGGAGGAAGTTCGAGACCAACCCGCCCGGCACGCGCTTGACGGTGATCGAGAAGCTGTAGGGCACCGACGGCGAACTGGAGATGGTGTACGAACGCATCACCGGCTTGCCTTCGATTTCCAGCTCCAGGGTGACGAACTGCCCGGGCTTGAAGAAGAACATGATCGGCTGGTCGGCCATGAAGCAGAACGTGCGCACATCCCAGGTTTCCTGGATGACCTTGACGCAGCGCACGATGTGGCGGCCATTGGCCCAGGTCTGGGTGGTGACCGGGTTGAGGAAGGTATCGGACATGTTCATCTCCAGCAGCCGACTGTCGGCCTTTCTTATGGCTCCGATAATGCGCAACGCGAGGGCTGCGTACATTCCCATCCGCGACATCGGCGTGCTTATCGCGACCAGCCCCACGCTACAAGGGTTGGCGCGTCGGAATTCGATGCGGCCATGTCGCCCATGGATATGGTTCCCGACGCCTTCGAACGCACACTCCTCGGCAAAACAACACGCTGTTTATCCAAAGCAGCAGCCCTGCGGCAAACAACAACGATTAGCCACTTCTGTCGGCCGCACGCGGCCCCGAGGACCACACGATGGACGTCACCGCTACCCTGAGCCTGGGCGACCCACTGGAACCCGCACGCAAGGCCACCGCCGAGATGCTGCAGACCCGCGAGCGCACCTACTCGCTGCCGCAACCTTTCTACAGCGACGAGCGCCTGTTCCAGATCGACATGCAGGAGATCTTCCACAAGGAATGGCTGATCGCCGGCATGGTTTGCGAGATCCCGACCAAGGGCAACTACATCACCCTGCAGATCGGCAAGAACCCGATCATCGTGATTCGCGGTGCCGAAGGTAAGGTGCATGCCTTCCACAACGTCTGCCGCCACCGCGGTTCGCGCCTGTGCGTCAGCGACAAAGGTAAGGTGGCCAAGCTGGTCTGCCATTACCACCAGTGGACCTACGAACTCGATGGCCGCCTGCTGTTCGCCGGCACCGAGATGGGCGCCGACTTCGACATGAACCAGTACGGCCTCAAGCCTGTGAACGTGAAGGTGGCCGGTGGCTACATCTTCATCAGCCTGGCCGAGAACCCGCCGGCCATCGACGAGTTCCTGGCCACCCTCGACCACTACATGGAACCGTACGACATGGAGAACACCAAGGTGGCGGTGCAGACCACCTTGATGGAGAAGGCCAACTGGAAGCTGGTGCTGGAGAACAACCGCGAGTGCTACCACTGCAGCGGTTCGCACCCGGAGCTGCTGAAGACGCTGCTGGAGTGGGACGACACCAACGACCCGCGCGCCAGCCAGGAATTCAAGGACCACGTGGCCGCCTCGGCCGCCGCCTGGGAAGCCGAGAAGATCCCTTACCTGCACAAGAGCCACGGCCTGCGTAACCGCATCGTGCGCATGCCGCTGCTCAAGGGCACCGTGTCGATGACCATGGACGGCAAGGTGGCCTGCAAGAAGCTGATGGGCCGCATCAAGAACCCCGACCTGGGCTCGATGCGCATCCTGCACCTGCCGCACTCGTGGAACCACTGCATGGGCGACCACATGATCGTGTTCACCGTGTGGCCGATCAGTGCGCAGGAGACCATGGTCACCACCAAATGGCTGGTACACAAAGATGCGGTGGAGGGGGTGGATTACAACCCTGAGGAAATGCGCAAGGTGTGGGATGCCACCAACGACCAGGATCGGCGGCTGGCGGAGGAGAACCAGCGGGGGATCAACTCCACCGCTTATCAGCCGGGGCCTTACTCGAAGACTTACGAGTTTGGTGTGGTGAACTTCATTGACTGGTATAGCCAGCGCATGCTGGAGAACCTAGGGGCGGAGCCGGCGCCTTATTTGAAGGAAGTTATGGCGCAGTGATATATTCCCCATGTCCAGGATTGCAGTCTGGACATGGGGCACTCTTTTGAGTATCTGCATCAAGAAAACTATCGGTGCAAAACCTCGAGAACTCTCGCCACCTTCACGGCAAGACCTCGCGTGTTTCCAACACGAGAAGCATCAACAAAATGGCTTACACCGCTCAGCGTAACCTTCTAGTCCTTGCTGATATAGGCGCACTTGGGCTATTGGGCATGTTAATAGCAACACCACTCCTGCCATCGAGAGCTCTGCCAGCCAAAGCAGATTCTTGACTTCTTTTTCTGACAATACCACGTTCTTGATTGCCGCGATCTACCAGTCCAACTTCCTCATACGCCATATTAACCGTCCAATTTAAATCTGGGGTAACAGGCACAACATCACCCACACCTCCACGGGATCTCGAATCCGCACTTTTCATGTCACGAATCGTCGAATACGTGGCGGCAGCTCCCGAAATAAAAGTGAAGGCAGGAGCAAGTGTCTTTCCCCACTGTAAGGCCAGGTTAGTTTCGCCTCCTGGCATTTCCGCCGCAATGTCAAATCCAATGCCAGATACCCCACCAGCAAACGAGGCCAGCATGGATATAACAGTTAGCTTGGAAGGAGTAGTCCCACTTCTTATTAGTGACACCGCACTTACAACTGGAGAAATCACCCCCAACACATTAACTCCATAACCCAAAATATTTATGACACCCTTTGGGGACGGCAACATGCTATTTGACAAATAACCCACCAAATTCTCTCCCATCCTCCCACTGCGATCGTGACGATTCACGGGATCCCCACCGCAGTAGCCATAACTGTGAATGCCCCCGTGCCCAAATGGGCTGCCGCCTTGATCAGGAGAATGGAACACGCCAAGCGCTGTATTATAAATTCGACGTCCACGCCCTAGAAAATACCACGCCGGAATTGGCTCACTAGGCTGTCCGGTAAAGCCAGTGAGTGGTGCCCCCTGGGGTGCGGCTCGGCTGCCATGGAGCATATAAGAAATAGGAATTACACCCGACATTCCAACTGCGACAATGGGGCTTGCCAAGCGGTCGGTAGCGAGCAACTTTAGAGCCTCCATAACCAAACCCTCATGAATCCATCAAAACCACTTTTAAGACAACATCAAACTACTCTACTAAAGCGGCCCTTCTACTTTTTCAGACAGAGCCTAAAACCTGCCAACCAGCACGCACCTGCGTCACTTTGATATATCTAGACATACTGTGGCGCCCTTAACTCTTGCGCAAGATGCTGCATAGCCTGCAACTTATCTACAGTCAATTCAGCCGTCCATCTTGTAAGAGACTGCTGTTTAAGCTTAATTTCAAGCTCGCGTTGCCATTGGCTGTACATTATCGATAAAACTATTTGCTTTAGTGCCTGAAGGTGATCGTTTGGCACGCCTCGGGCAACAGACCTGCCAACTTCATCCAACATATTTATTATGTATTTATCCATATGTTTTTTTTGGGCCTTCAGGGACTCGAGTGCCTTGTATGAAGCTTGTATCCGCTCCGGAAGTGCCTCCAGCGGCAGCTTTGAAATTACTGCTGCCGCAGCATCTATACCCACAGGAGCATACTGGTGAGTTGCATCTTCATATATTGTCTCCAACCTAGGCTTTTTGATGACTCTGTCACGGGAACGCCCAGAGTTATCCCGCCAGTTCACCGGATCCAAACCACAGTAGGCGTACGTGTTCAGCCCTCCCCTCTCAAAGGGGCTCAGGCTATCTGACGAATGGAAAATTCTCAGCGCCGAATTGTACGCACGGTTTCCGTTACCTAGCATGTAGAAGCCTGTCGTCTCTCGTAATTGCCCGCTGGAACGCAGTTCTGGTAACTGGCGCTCACCACCAAGATTGAACCCGAAAGCGTCATAGGCGATGAAACTCCTTGTCCCCCTATTCTGGCGCAGCAGTACAGAACCTTGCCTATCCGCAGCCAGTAGTGTCGCTATAGATGGCGAGATACTTACTCCTTTCATGGAGTCTCCGCGAATGGCTGATAGTTACAAAAATCTGAACCCCACTCGCACATCTTGCAACTGGCAGAAATAACAGGTGTGAGGTGATCAGACCAACCCGCCCGGCACGCGCTTGATGGTGATCGAGAAACTGTAGGGCACCGACGGCGAACTGGAGATGGTGTACGAATGCATCACCGGCTTGCCTTCGATTTCCAGCTCCAGGGTGACGAACTGCCCGGGCTTGAAGAAGAACATCATCGGCTGGTCGGCCATGAAGCAGAACGTGCGCACATCCCAGGTTTCCTAGGTTTCCTGAATAACCCTGACGCAGCGCACGATGTGGCGGCCATTGGCCCAGCTCTGGGTGGTGAGCGGATTGAGGAAGGTATCGGACATGTTCATCTCCAGCAGCTGACTGCCGGCCAGGAATTCAAGGACCACGTGGCCGCCTCGGCCGCCGCCTGGGAAGCCGAGAAGATCCCTTACCTGCACAAGAGCCATGGCCTGCGTAACCGCATCGTGCGCATGCCGCTGCTCAAGGGCACCGTGTCGATGACCATGGACGGCAAGGTGGCCTGCAAGAAGCTGATGGGCCGCATCCAGAACCCCGACCTGGGCTCGATGCGCATCCTGCACCTGCCGCACTCGTGGAACCACTGCATGGGCGACCACATGATCGTGTTCACCGTGTGGCCGATCAGCGCGCAGGAGACCATGGTCACCACCAAGTGGCTGGTGCACAAGGATGCGGTGGAGGGGGTGGAGGGGGTGGATTACAACCCTGAAGAAATGCGCAAGGTGTGGGATGCGACCAACGACCAGGATCGGCGGCTGGCGGAGGAGAACCAGCGGGGGATCAACTCCACCGCTTATCAGCCGGGGCCGTACTCGAAGACTTACGAGTTTGGTGTGGTGAACTTCATCGACTGGTACAGCCAGCGCGTGCTGGAGAACCTGGGGGCGGAGCCGGCGCCTTATCTGAAGGAAGTCAAAGCGCAGTAACTGCTTCCCCGCGCTTTGGCATCGCCTGCCAAGGCGCGGGGCACAACCTCAAGAACCTTACGAATACCCGAACCGACGCTTTCAGGATCACTGGCCTGAGTTTTTGCTGGCATTCGCCAGGAGACAAGCCAGCTACCGACGCTGCAGACGCCGGAGTTGATCCCCCTGCCAGCAGCACGCAGGCCAGGCCCAGACCTGTGACCTCAAACCCCCCTTTCCCAAGTACAGGTGCATGCGATATGCCGTGGGTGTGCGCATCACTCCAGCATTTGACGCCGACAGGCCGCCCAAGCAGAGTCGTTTCCAGCGGCACTTAGCGTGTTCTGCATTGCGCTTGTCACGGCCAATCGCCTGGAACGCGAGTGGATACTGGGAAAAAGGACAGGTACGTGGAATTGGTTATCCACAGACAAGCAGGCTCACGCTGTACACAACGGCTGACAGGTCAGCGTCGTCACACCCCTGATGAATTGGCTGTTTTTTGATCAAATCTCTACAGCCCTCATGTACAAAGGCTCACAGCCCTCTGCAAACACATTGTCCACAGAGCCACCAACAAAGAATGTGGGAAAACCGGGCTGGGCTGAAACTGGCTGTGGGAAAGTCCGGAAAGCCTAGATAATCAGCGGGGTTACCTGACTTTATCGGCAATAGATCAAAAAACGATCAATTCTTTGTACGCCAGTAAACTCAAGGCCTGCAGTAATGGGCGAACACGTTATCCACACACCGGCCAACAGCGATTGTGGGCAATTTTGCGGGCTCGGGTCTCGAAAATGAAATCAACGACTGATCACAAATTGATCAAACCCTTGAACCCATTGATTTCAAAGGGCTACAGCATTACGCAAACACTTTGTCCACAGCTTGGCGAACAGATTCCGTGGGCAAAAGTGCTGTGGACAAAAGCATCGCGGGGCAAGCCCGCTCCCACAGTGTCCGTCCTTGTATCAATGGGCGGCATTGTGGGAGCGGGCTTGCCCCGCGAGGGTGCCAGTGGTTTCAGCGCAGAACCCCCTCCTCCACCAACAACTTGAGGATCGCCTCGGCGCCTTCCTGGGGCGACACATCCTTCAGCACCTTGCCCCCGCCGCCACTGGCCTTGGCCGTGGCGGCCTTCATGCGGTCGGCGCCGCTCTTGGCCTTGATCACCTTGAGCCGCTTGGGCCGTGGCCGCGCTGGCTGCAGGGCGCCATCACCCAGTACCGGGTCGTCCACCACCGCCACATCAAAGGGCGCCAGCACCCCGCGCCGCGCCGGGCCGAAGGCGCTCTGGCGGGGTTTGGGCGCGGCGTTATCCACAGTTGCCAACAAGGGCAGGCGCACCTTCAAGCGGCGCCGCTGGCCCCGTGGCAGGGCTTGCAGCACCTGGGCGGTACCGTTGTCGATCGATTCCACCTCGGCCAGCCCGACCACCAGCGGCCAACCGAGCTTCTCGGCCAACAGGAACGGCAACATGCCCGAGCCTTCCCCGGTTTCCGCCTGGCTGCCAGTCAGCACCAACTGGGCGCCGGCATCGCGCAGGTAGTCGCCCAGCACGCCCAGCACATCGGCGCCAGCGGGCTGCTCCAATACGTCCAGGTGTTCAAGCCCCATGCCCAGGTAGGCACGCAAGGCCTCTTCGTGGGGATCACCGGCATGCACCACCTGCAAGTTATCCCCAGCCAACTGCAAGCCCAGTTCCACGGCACGCGCATCCTGCTCGGCGCGGCGGGCGCGGCCCGAGCTTGGGTGGGCACCTATGGAGACCAGGCTGATCACTTTCGTACTCATGCTCGTGCCCTTATGCCGCGTCGCGCTGGCCGCCGCTGCGGTAGTTATCCACAGCCTCGATCAGTGCCTTGAGAATCGCCGAGCTGTCGCCAATCACCGACAGGTCGGCCCGTTTGATCATGTCGCAGCCCGGGTCCATGTTGATCGCCACCACCTTGTCGCAGGCGCCGATGCCCTGCAGGTGCTGGATCGCGCCGGAGATACCCACAGCCACGTAGACCCGCGCCGTAACCCAGGTGCCGGTGGCCCCCACCTGGCGGTTGCGCGGCATGAAGCCGTCGTCCACCGCCACCCGCGAGGCGCCTTCGGTGGCACCGAGGGCCTTGGTGGCCTGGTGGTAAAGGTCCCAGTCCTTGACGCCGTTGCCGCCAGAGACGATGAACTCGGCCTCGGCCATGGCGATGGCGGCCGGGTCCACGGCCACCGAGCCGAGGTCCTCGATGCGCGACAGGCTGCGCGCCACGCCTGTGGACAACTCCACGGGCAGGGCTTCGTGGCGGGTTTCGCTCACGGGCTCTGCGCATTCGGCAGCGGCCAGGATCAAGCGTGGCACGTCGCGCTGGATATCCTGCTGGCCGGCGCCGGCACGGCCGATGCACTGGCCGTCCTTGACCTGCCATACCCGCGTCGCCGGGCGTTCGCCCAGGGCCGCGCCGAAGCGCCGGCCGAGTTCCCCGCCACCGGTGCGGCTATCGGGTAACAGCCAGTGGCGCGGCGCGAACTGGTTATCCACAGCCCGCAGGCCCTGGACCAGTTGCTCCGGTGCATAACCTTCGAAGGCCTCGCCCTCGATAACCAGCAGGCGATCAACGCCGGCTGTGGAAAAGTTGCTTTCCTTGTGCTCGCCGAACACCACGGCCAGCACCGCGCCGTCACTGCCCGCCAGGCTGTGGGCCAGGCCGAGCAGGTCGCGGTCGTGGCTGCCGAGGCGACCGCCAACCATGTCCGGCACCACGGCGATGTAGAACCCAGGCTCGGCCACCTGATGCAGCGGCAGTTGCACCTCGGCGGCGGCCGTGCGCCGCCCGCCGACACCGGTGCCCTGCTGGGCGCCGCTGCGGTCGATGCGCTTGAGGCCGCTGGGGCCGATGAAGCCGGCAGCGATCGCATGGGGGTTCTTGCGCATCAGGCCGTTGGGGCCCATCCAGCTGGTTTGTTGCGTCTGCATCGCTGCATGCAGCGGGTGCAGGCGGTTACGGGCGATCCACTCGGCACGAGGGTCGCGGCGGATGATGTCGCTCATCAGTGCACCTCCGCAGGTTCACGTTTGCTGGCTGGCGACTTGGCGCTCGCCGGGGCTTCGTCTTCGATCAGCACATCGGCGACCAGCTCGGCGAGGTCCTTGATCTGTGGGCGCGGTTCGACCACGCCTTCGAGCATCGCCGTGCACTGTGGGCAACCCACGGCCACCAGCTCCGCCTCGGTCTCGCGGATATCGTCCATGCGCATGTCGGGGATACGCTGCTTGCCCGGGATATCGGTGATCGGCGCACCGCCGCCACCGCCGCAGCAACGGGAACGGAAGCCCGAGCGCTGCATCTCGCGCACTTCGATACCCAGGGCCTTGAGCACGTCGCGCGGGGCCTCGTACTCGCCGTTGTAACGGCCCAGGTAGCACGGGTCGTGGTAGGTGACGCTGCCACCCTTGTGCTGGCCAAGGTTGAGCTTGCCGGCGGCGATCAGTTCGGCGATGTAGGTGCTGTGGTGCTGCACCTGGTAGTCGCCGCCAAGGGCACCGTATTCGTTCTTCAGCACATGGAAGCTGTGCGGGTCGCAAGTGACGATGCGCTGGAACTGGTACTTGGCCAGGGTCTGGATATTGCGTTTGGCCAGGTGCTGGAAGGTCGCTTCATCGCCCAGGCGACGGGCCACGTCACCGCTGTCGCGCTCTTCCAGGCCAAGCACGGCGAAGTCCACGCCGGAGGCCTTGAGTACTTTGACGAAGGCGCGCAGCGTGCGCTGGTTGCGCATGTCGAAGGCGCCATCGCCCACCCAGAACAGCACTTCGGTGCGCTTCACATCACTGAGCAGTTGCAGGTTGAGGTCGGCCGCCCAGTTCATCCGCCCGCCCGGGGCGAAACCGCCGGGGTTGTCGGTGGCGATCAGGTTGTCCAGCACCTCGGCGCCCTTGTTCGGGGTGGCGCCCTTTTCCAGGGTGAGGTGGCGGCGCATGTCGACGATGGCATCGACGTGCTCGATCATCATCGGGCACTCCTCCACGCAAGCGCGGCAGGTCGTGCACGACCACAGGGTTTCGGCATCCACCAGGCCGTTGACGATCGGCTGGTGCGGATGGCCACCATGCTCACCGATCGGCTTGCCCGGATAGGGGCTGCCGGCGAAGGTGGCGTCGGTGCCACCGGCCAGGCCGATGACCATGTCCTGAATGAGCTTTTTCGGGTTCAGCGGCTGGCCGGCGGCGAACGCCGGGCACATGGCTTCGCACTTGCCGCATTGCACGCAGGCGTCGAAACCGAGCAGCTGGTTCCAGGTGAAATCGACCGGTTTTTCCACGCCCAGCGGCGCGTTCGGGTCTTCCAGGTCCAGCGGCTTGAGGCCGGTGGAACGGCCGCCGCCGAAGCGCTCGGCGCGGCGGTGCCAGGCCAGGTGCAGGGCGCCGGCGAAGGCGTGCTTCATCGGCCCGCCCCAGGTCATGCCGAAGAACAGCTCGGACACGCCCCACAGCACACCGACGCCCAGCACCGCCACCAGCACCCAGCCACCGGTGCCTTGCGGCAGGATGCCGGCCACCGGCAGCGTGGCGATGAAGAAGCTCGCCGCGAACATCAGCAGGCTCTTGGGCAGGCGCATCCACGGGCCCTTGGACAGGCGCGAAGGCGGGTTGAGGCGGCGTTTGAAGACGAACAGGGCACCGGTGAACATGATCACCGTGGCCACCAGCAGGGCATAGCCGAGTATCTTGCTCTGCAGGCCGAAGCCGTGCACCAGGATCGCCAGCACGGCCGAGAGCACGAAGCCGCCGGCAGTGGCCACGTGGGTCTTGGACATGTACTTGTCGCGCTCGACCACGTGGTGCAAGTCCACCAGGTAGCGCCGTGGCATGGCCAGCAGGCCTTTGATCAGGTCGACCTGGCTCGGCCGCCCGCGCCGCCACATGCGCACCCGGCGCAGGGCGCCGAGCACCGCCAGGGCCAGCGCGGTGAACAGCAGGATGGGTAGAAGGGTGTTCAACATGGCAGGCACCTTTGAGCTGCAAGCTGCAAGCTACAAGCTGCAAGAAGAAGCCACTTAGCCCCGCTCCTTGCTTGAACCTTGCAGCTCACCGCTGCTTTACAGAATCATTCCCAAGCAACTCTCAAGACCTAAGCTGCAAGCGAAAGCGGTACTGATCGCTTTTTCTTGCAGCTTGCAGCTTGAAGCTTGCCGCTGCTTCAGAAATCCTTGCACAGGCGCAAGGCGTCGTAGATCGCCGCATGCACGTTGCGCTGGGCCACGCAGTCGCCGATGCGGTACAGCAGGTAGCCCTCGCCCGGCTGGCTGAGGATCGGCTGCGGCTTGATGGCGAACAGCGCCTCGACGTCGATCTGGCCCTTGTTGCGCGAACCGTCCTTGAGCGCGTAGTACAGCTGCTCGTCAGGACGCACGCCGTTTTCCACCACTACCTGGTCCACCACCCGCTCTTCCTTGGCGCCGGTGTACTCGTTCTCGAGCACCGCCACCAGCTTGTCGCCCTCGCGGTAGACCTTCTCCAGCATCATGTCGCCGGTCATGATCACTTCTTTGGGGTACATGCTGCGGTAGTAGGTGGGGAAGCTGGTACCGCCCATGGCCACGCCCGGCTTGATGTCGTCGGTGACGATCTCGACCTGGCTGCCCTTGTCGGCGATGAAGTCCGCCGTCGACATGCCGGTGAACTCGCAGATGGTGTCGTACACCAGCACGTTCTTGCCCGGTGCGACCTTGCCGTCGAGCACGTCCCAGCTGCTCACCACCAGCCCTTCGGCAGCGCCCCAGTGCTCGTTCTGCTCGACGAACGGATGGCCGCCCACCGCCAGCACGATGATGTCCGGGCGCAGGTCCTGGATGGTCGCCACGTCAGCGGCGGTGCCCAGGCGCAGGTCGATCTTCAGGCGGGCGAACTCCAGCTGGTACCAGCGGGTGATGCCGGCGATCTGGTCGCGCTGCGGAGCCTTGGCGGCGATGGTGATCTGCCCGCCGATCTGCTCTTTCTTCTCGAACACGGTGACGTCGTGGCCACGCTCGGCGGCCACGCGGGCGGCCTCCATGCCGGCAGGGCCTGCGCCGACGATCACCACCTTGCGCTTGGCGCCGGTGGTCTTCTCGATGATGTGCGGCACGCCCATGTATTCACGGGAGGTGGCGGCGTTCTGGATGCACAGCACGTCCAGGCCCTGGTACTGGCGGTCGATGCAGTAGTTGGCGCCGACGCACTGCTTGATCTGGTCCACCTGGCCCATCTTGATCTTGGCGATCAGGTGCGGGTCGGCGATGTGGGCACGGGTCATGCCCACCATGTCCACGTAGCCGCCTTCCAGGATACGCGTGGCCTGGTTCGGGTCCTTGATGTTCTGCGCGTGCAGCACCGGGACCTTGACCACTTCCTTGATGCCGGCCGCCAGGTGCAGAAATGGCTCCGGCGGGTAGCTCATGTTGGGGATGACGTTGGCCAGGGTGTTGTGGGTGTCGCAGCCCGAGCCGACCACGCCGATGAAATCGAGCATGCCGGTGGCGTCGTAGTAGGCGGCGATCTGCTTCATGTCCTCGTGGCTGAGGCCATCGGGGTGGAATTCGTCGCCGCAGATACGCATGCCCACGCAGAAGTCGTCACCGACTTCCTTGCGCACGGCCTTGAGCACTTCCAGGCCGAACTTCATGCGGCCTTCGAAGGTGCCGCCCCACTCGTCGGTACGCTTGTTGACCCGTGGGCTCCAGAACTGGTCGATCATGTGCTGGTGCACCGCCGACAGCTCGACGCCGTCCAGGCCACCTTCCTTGGCGCGGCGCGCAGCTTGCGCGTAGTTGCCGATGACGCGCCAGATCTCTTCCACTTCGATGGTTTTGCAGGTGGCGCGGTGCACCGGTTCACGGATGCCCGACGGCGACATCAGGGTCGGCCAGTTGAAACCGTCCCAGCGCGAGCGACGGCCCATGTGGGTAATCTGGATCATGATCTTGGCGCCATGCTTGTGCATGGCGTCAGCCAGGTTCTGGAAGTGCGGAATAATGCGGTCGGTCGACAGGTTGACCGACGACCACCACTCCTGCGGGCTGTCGATGGCCACCACGGACGAGCCGCCGCAGATCGCCAGGCCGATGCCGCCCTTGGCCTTCTCTTCGTAGTACTTCACATAGCGGTCGGTGGTCATCCCGCCGTCGGTGGCATACACCTCGGCGTGCGCGGTGCTGAGCACACGGTTGCGGATGGTCAGTTTGCCGATCTGGATCGGCTGGAACATTGCTTCGAAGGCCATGACGCTATCTCCGGCTTACAACGGCTTTGTAACGAACAGGCCATCTTCGTGGCCTTCTTCCGACCCGCCATAGACCTGTTCGGCCACGGTGCGGATCGAGCTGCCGCGGGCAGCGAGAATCTGGTCCATGGCGCCGGCAAACCAACCGGTGAACATGTAGTCGACCTTGCGGCCAACCTTGCCGTAGACATAGACGAACGCCGAGTGCTCGAGCTTGACGCTGCAGGTACCTTTATCCAGGTCGATGTCCTGGATCTTGAACAGGCCCCAGCCACGCTGGCTCAGGCGCTTCATGTAGTGCTCGAACACCGCCACGCCTTCCAGGCCATGGCACTCGGCTTCTTTTTCGCACCAGTGCCAGGCGGACTTGTAGCCGGCCTTGTAGAGGATCTCGGCATAGGCGTCGGCGCCCAGCACCTCCTCGATGCCCATGTGGTTGTTGACGAAGAAATGCCGTGGCACGTAGAGCATCGGCAGGGCGTCGCTGGTCCAGACACCGGTCTCGCTGTCGACTTCGATTGGCAATTGCGGGGCGATCTTGGCCATGGAAACTCAACTCCAGAAAATTTTTGTTGGGAGGCCCCGGCGTTGCTGGCCGGGGTTTTCAGGCTTGGAGTGCGGCTTACTCGCCCCACACATCCTTGAGGACATTGACCCAGTTCTCGCCCATGATCTTGCGTACCACGCGCTCGGAATGGCCGCGCTTGAGCAGGGTTTCGGTGAGGTTGGGGAACTCGCCGACAGTACGAATGCCCAGCGGGTTGATGATCTTGCCGAAGTTGGTCAGGCGACGGGCGTAGCCCTTGTCGTGGGTCAGGTACTCGAAGAAGTCCTGGCCGTGGCCCTGGGTGAAGTCGGTGCCGATACCGATGGCGTCTTCACCGACGATGTTCATGGTGTACTCGATGGCTTCGGCGTAATCGTCGATGGTCGAGTCGATGCCCTTGGCCAGGAACGGCGCGAACATGGTCACGCCGACGAAACCGCCGTGGTCGGCGATGAACTTGAGCTCTGCATCGGACTTGTTGCGCGGGTGCTCCTTGAGCCCCGACGGCAGGCAGTGCGAGTAGCACACCGGTTTTTTCGATTCGAGGATGACTTCTTCGGAAGTCTTGGAGCCGACGTGGGACAGGTCGCACATGATGCCGACGCGGTTCATTTCGGCGACGATCTCGCGACCGAAGCCCGACAGGCCGCCGTCACGCTCGTAGCAGCCGGTGCCGACCAGGTTCTGGGTGTTGTAGCACATCTGCACGATGCCCACGCCCAGCTGCTTGAACACGTCTACATAGGCGATCTGGTCTTCGAACGCATGGGCGTTCTGGAAGCCGAAGAGGATGCCGGTCTTGCCCAGTTCCTTGGCCTTGCGGATGTCGGCGGTAGTGCGCACCGGCATTACCAGGTCGCTGTTGTCGCGAATCAGCTTCTGGCTGGCGGCGATGTTGTCGACGGTGGCCTTGAAGCCCTCCCACACCGAGACGGTGCAGTTGGCCGCGGTCAGCCCGCCCTTGCGCATGTCTTCGAACAGCTCGCGGTTCCACTTGGCAATGATCAAACCGTCGATGACGATGCTGTCGGCGTGAAGTTCGGCTGGGCTCATCAGGCTGTCCCCTTTTATTGAGTTTGCTGGCGCCAAACCTTGTGTCGGCGCTTTGGGGCCAGCATATGCCTGCCGCCCGAGGCGCCCCGATGCAAAAACGACAGGGGGTTTGCCGAAAGCGTCAAAGCCCCAAACGGCACGCTCTGGCCTGCGCCTCGCAGATGAGAGCCAGTCTCGACAACGGCTTTTGTAGGGCTTTGATGAACATTTCGTCAGGGAGCTATCGCCGCGCTCGAGGCTGAGCGAGAATCCCTGCGATTCGTCAGCCTGCTCAGGAGAAAACGGATGAAATCAATGGCATGGCTGGTCCTGCTGGCCGTCGCGTGCGGCGCCCAGGCCGCCGAGGAAGAAAGCACGCCCTGCGACAACGTCGAGACCGACCAGCAGGGCTATGCCTGCGCGGCCTACAACAAGCAGACCGCCGAACGCGAGCTGAAGGCCGCCTATGACGACCTGATCCAGCGCATCCGCGACCAGTACGCGGATGAAAGCGACAAGGCCGCGGCGCTGAGCGCGAAGATGGAGGCCGCCGAAAAACTGTGGACACAGTTGCGCGATGCCGACTGCAAGGTCGAGACCTATGCCGAAAAGCCCGGCAGCAAGGCCTTCGAAGCCTCCTGGAACACCTGCGTGGCGCAGCGTAGCGATGAGCGGTCGGAATATCTGCAGACCATCGGTCAGCAATAATTCAGGCAGCCAACGCCTCTGTGGGAGCCAGCTCCCACACAATGAACTTGCACGTCCGCTGTAGGAGCGGGCTTGCCCCGCGAAGGCTTGATCAGGCGCCGCGACGGTTCAGGTCAATCACCGTGCTTTCGTCGAAGGCCCCATCCATGCTCACCACATCGACCTGCAACTGCTGCCTGTTCCAGTCGAAGGTCAGCCGCAGGTAGGTACCCGCGTTCAAGGCGCCGGACTTGAAGTGCGGCACCTTGCCGAAGCCGGCGTGGTACTTGCCTACGTTCGAGTGCAGGTGACCGGAAAACACTGCGGCCACGTTATGGGCTTCCAGCAGTTTCGGCACTTCCCAGTAACGTTGCTCCTCGTCCACCCAGTATTCCGAAATATGCATGTTGACGATGACCACCTCGCCCCGGGCGGTGGCGTCCTCAAGCTGGCCTTTCAACCACTCCAGCGAGCGGGTGATGTTGAAATGACGCTTGGGTTTCATGCTCCATCCGCCGCCGGTGCTCCACTGGCGCTCATAGGTCGGTTCATTGTTCAACTGGATGATCCGCACACGACCCACGGTCACCGAGTAGGACAGCGAGCCTTCATGGGTGTCGTTTTCATAGCGGTAGTCGAAGGCATTGACCGGTTGCATGGCCTGGACCCAGGCGATGTGGTCGCAGACGGCATCACGGGCACAGCCATTGTTGGCGCAGTCGTCCACGTTGTTTTCATAGTCGTGGTTGCCCAGCCCCGGCAGCAGCAGCGGGCCGCCAACACCGTTGGCCATTTTGCGGAACATCGCCTGCATCGCCGAGCGTTCGTTGCCATGGCCGTATTCGGTGATGTCGCCGTTGACTACCACCGGCACGTGGTAGGGAACGTCACGCTCGCGGGCGATTGCCTCATAGACCGGCGCGGTCTTGTGCCAGCCGTCCGCATCGATCTCCTCGACGTACTCATCGAAACGTTGGCTCATGTAGCGGAACGCCTGGGAGTCGGAGGCGATGATCATCTTCTGCCGACCATCGGGGTAGTCGGCCAGCTGGTTCCAGCCGGGCTGGTAGTAGTCCTGATACAGATCGGTGCTGGTACTTTCACAACCCGGCACAGCGGCATGGGCCTGCCAGGGCGCCAGCATCGAGGCGATCGCCAGCGAGCTGAACAGGTATTTGCTGAATCCATGCGTAGGAGACATCGTGACAATCCTTGGTTCTTTTATGGATTGCCTACGCTAGTGAACTATCGGTCCGACAATAATCGGGAAGTGCGCCCTATGCGGTCACCGGGCGGTAATCGGCGCCCGTCACCTGGCGGTCCTGTCGCGGGCACCGCTCGAAGCGTGCCCGGTAGCAGCGGGTAAAGTACGACGGCGACTCGAAGCCGCAGGCAACCGCCACCTCCAGCACACTCATGTCGGTCTGGCGCAACAGCTGCCGGGCCTTGTCCAGGCGCAAGCGCAGGTAGAAACCACTGGGTGTGTCGTCCAGGTGCAGACGGAACAGCCGCTCCAACTGGCGCCGGGTGACCTGTATCGCCTCGGCCAGTACCTGGGTGTTGAGCGGTAGCTCGGTATTGCGCTCCATTTCGCCGATCACCTTCACCAGCTTCTTGTTGCGCAACCCATAGCGGCTGGCGATCTGCATACGCTGGTGATCCTGGCGCGGGCGGATGCGGCCGAGCACGAACTGCTCGGACACCTGCACCGCCAGCTCGCTGCCATGGGCCTGGGCGATCAGGTCGAGCATCAGGTCGATGGACGCGGTGCCGCCGGCACAGGTGATGCGCCGGCGATCGAGTTCGAAAAGCTCCTGGGTCGCCTGCAGGCGCGGATAACGCTCCTTGAAAGCCTCCAGTGCCTCCCAGTGCAGGGTGGCGCGATAGCCATCGAGCAGGCCGGCCTCGGCCAGCACCATGGCGCCCGTGTCGATGCCGCCCAGCACCACGCCTTCATGGTCAAGACGGCGCAGCGCCTGCTGCAGTGCCGGCCCATAGCAGGCCAGCGGCTCGAAGCCTGCCACCACCAGCAGCAGGCGTACCTGTTCGCCTTCACCCAGCGCGCCATCGGCGTTCACCGACATGCCGTTGCTGGCCTGCACCGCCCCGCCATCGAGGCTGAGCACGCGCCACTGGTACAGCGCGCCACGAAAGCGGTTGGCCACCCGCAGCGGCTCGATGGCGCTGATGAAGCCCATGGCCGAGAAGCCCGGCAACAAGAGGAAATGCAGCGTTTCCGACATCCCATGCTCCCCACAAAAAGTGGTCGCCTGCGTGCAAGTGTTGGTCGCCAGGGTGCGATTTCCCACCCCGTCACCAGCGTAGCGTGTTCTCACGGCCCGCAGAGGCCGGAACCCATAACAATATGCACTGCCGATGGAGAGCCACCATGCAACGCTTTATCCGCCGCAGCCTGTTGTCCCTCGCCCTCAGTTCCACCGTGGTATCCCCGCTCTTCGCCGCCGAACCCGCCGCCTGCAAGGACGTGCGCCTGGGCGTGGTCAACTGGACCGACGTGATCGCCACCAGCGCCATGGCTCAAGTGCTGCTCGATGGCCTGGGCTACCAGACCAAGCAGACCAGCGCCTCGCAGCAGATCATCTTCGCCGGCATCCGCGACAAGCGCCTGGACATGTTCCTGGGTTACTGGAACCCGATCATGACCCAGACCATCACCCCGTTCGTGGCGGCCAGCCAGGTCAAGGTGCTCGACAAACCAAGCCTGGAGGATGCCCGCGCCACCCTGGCGGTACCGAAATACCTCGCCGACAAGGGTTTGAAGACGTTCGCTGACATCCACAAGTTCCAGAATGAGCTGGGCGGCAAGATCTACGGCATCGAGCCGGGCTCCGGCGCCAACACCCAGATCAAGGCGATGATCGCCAAGAACCAGTTCGACCTGGGCAAGTTCCAGCTGGTCGAGTCCAGCGAAGCCGGCATGCTCGCCGCGGTCGACCGCGCCGTGCGGCGCAACGAAGCGGTGGTGTTCTTCGGCTGGGCGCCGCACCCGATGAACGTGAACATCGACATGGTCTACCTGGGCGACAGCCAGGACGCCCTCGGCCCGGACGAAGGCCGCGCCACGGTGTGGACGGTGACCGCGCCGGACTACGCCGAACGTTGCCCCAACGCCCATCGCCTGCTGACCAACCTCAGTTTCAGCGCCGAGGACGAGAGCCGCATGATGCAGCCGCTGCTCGACCACAAGGATGCGCTGGAATCGGCCCGCCAGTGGCTCAAGGACCACCCCGAGGACAAGGCTCGCTGGCTGCAAGGCGTGACCACCTTCGACGGCAAGCCGGCCGCCGACAACCTCAAGCTCACTGCCAACTGACAGGGCCTCATCGCCTGTAGGAGCGGCCTTGTGTCGCGAAAGGGCTGCGCAGCAGCCCCGGGATTTGTGCGCGCTGCTGAAAGCTGGGGCCGCTTCGCGGCCCTTTCGCGACACAAGGCCGCTCCTACAAGCGATCGGGCCACCACAGACATTACAAGGATCACAACCATGAACCACGACGTCATCATCACCTGCGCCCTCACCGGCGCTGGCGACACGGTCGCCAAGAGCCACCTGGTCCCGGTCACCCCGAAACAGATCGCCGAAGCCGCCGTGGAAGCCGCCAAGGCCGGCGCCACCGTGGTCCACTGCCACGTCCGCGACCCACAAACCGGCCGCTTCAGCCGCGACGTGGCGCTGTACCGCGAAGTGATGGAGCGCATCCGCGAAGCCGACGTGGACATCATCGTCAACCTCACCGCCGGCATGGGTGGCGACCTGGAGATCGGCCCGGGCGAAACCCCCATGGAGTTCGGCGCCGGCACCGACCTGATTGGCCCGCTGGAACGCCTGGCCCACGTCGAGGCGCTGCTGCCGGAAATCTGCACCCTGGACTGCGGCACCCTCAACTTTGGCGACGGCAACGCCATCTACGTGTCCACCCCGGCGCAACTGCGCGCCGGCGCCAGACGCATCACCGAGCTGGGCGTGAAAGCGGAGCTTGAGATCTTCGACACCGGCCACCTGTGGTTCGCCAAGCAGATGATCAAGGAAGGCCTGCTGCACGACCCGCTGTTCCAGCTGTGCCTGGGCATTCCGTGGGGCGCACCGGCCGACACCACGACGATGAAAGCCATGGTCGACAACCTGCCCGCCGACGTGACCTGGGCCGGCTTCGGTATCGGTCGCATGCAGATGCCCATGGCCGCCCAGGCGGTGTTGCTGGGCGGCAACGTGCGGGTGGGGTTGGAGGACAACCTGTACCTGGACCGCGGTGTGCTGGCCAGCAACGGCCAGTTGGTGGAGCGCGCGGTGGAGATCATCTCGCGCCTCGGTGGCCGCGTGCTGACCCCGGCCGAAGGCCGCGAAAAAATGAACCTCAAGCGTCGCGGATAAAACCAGCCCGCATCAATCCCTGTGGGAGCGGGTTTACCCGCGAAGCAGGCGGCGCGGTGGATGGCACCGTCTGCGCCGGTGTTCGCGGTGGTCCGGCACCCCGGTAAACCCGCTCCCACAGGGCCTGCGCCCAGCCATGAAATTTTCAGTGAGAGTCAGATATGCCTTTTATCACCGACATCAAGACCTTCGCCGCCCTGGGTAGCGGCGTCATCGGCAGCGGTTGGGTCGCCCGTGCCCTGGCCCACGGCCTGGACGTGGTCGCCTGGGACCCGGCGCCCGGTGCCGAAGCCGCCCTGCGCAAACGCATCGCCAACGCCTGGCCGGCGCTGGAGAAACAAGGCCTGGCCCCCGGCGCCGCACAGGGCCGCCTGAAGTTCGTGAGCACCATCGAAGAATGCGTGCGCGACGCCGACTTCATCCAGGAAAGCGCTCCCGAGCGCCTGGACCTCAAGCTCGACCTGCATGCAAAGGTCAGTGCGGCCGCCAAGCCGAACGCGATCATCGGCTCCAGCACCTCGGGCCTGTTGCCCAGCGAGTTCTACGAGTCGGCCACCCATCCCGAACGCTGCGTGGTGGGCCACCCGTTCAACCCGGTGTACCTGCTGCCGTTGGTGGAGATCGTTGGCGGGCGCAACACCAGCCCCGAGGCCATCGAGGCGGCCAAGACCATCTACACCGCGCTGGGCATGCGCCCGCTGCACGTGCGCAAGGAAGTCCCCGGCTTTATCGCCGACCGCCTGCTCGAAGCGCTCTGGCGCGAGGCCTTGCACCTGGTCAACGACGGTGTCGCCAGCACCGGCGAGATCGACGACGCGATCCGCTTCGGCGCAGGCCTGCGCTGGTCGTTCATGGGCACCTTCCTTACCTACACCCTGGCCGGTGGCGACGCCGGCATGCGCCACTTCATGGCCCAGTTCGGCCCCGCGCTGAAGCTGCCCTGGACTTACCTGCCAGCACCGGAGCTGACCGACAAGCTGATCGACGATGTAGTGGAGGGCACCTCGGAACAGCTGGGCGAGCGCAGCATCGCCGCGCTGGAGCGCTATCGTGATGACACCCTGCTGGCGGTACTGGAGGCGGTCAGATCCAGCAAAGCCAGCCACGGCATGGCCTTCGGCGACTGAGGAGAAAACGATGCCCGCCTTGATCACCTACCGTACCCAGGTGTTGCCGGAATGGGTCGACTACAACGGCCACTTGCGCGATGCCTACTACCTGCTGATCTTCAGCTACGCCACCGATGCGCTGATGGAGCGCATCGGCCTGGACGCCGATGCCCGTGGGCAGAGCGGGCATTCGCTGTTTACCCTGGAGGCGCACATCAACTACCTGCACGAGGTGAAGCTCGATACCGAGGTGCGGGTGCGGACACAGATCATCGGCTTCGACAGGAAGCGCCTGCATCTGTACCACAGCCTGCACCGGGAGGGGTTTGACGAGGCGTTGGCGGCCAGTGAACAGATGCTGCTGCATGTGGATCTGGCGGGGCCGAAGTCGGCGCCGTTTGGTGATGACTGCAAGGACAAACTGGAAAAATTGATTGCAACTCAGGATTCCGGTCTTCCCCCTGACTTCACCGGCCGGTCCATCTCACTTGTCCCTCGTTGACCACCCGTTCGTAAAAAAGGCCCTCACTTACTAGGGTTTGTACGAAAAGTCGCCGAGCGGCGATCAGGCAAGGCGAAAACAGGCGAGGAAGCGGAGTTTGCTGGTTGCAAATGAGCATTCCGAGCCTGTTTTCAACGCAGCAAGATCGTCGCGCAGGCACTTTTCGTACAAAGCCTAGCGAGGGCCATGCCACAGATATATATCACTGCAAATAGTCGACAGAGTACAGTGCCCCAGCGACTTTTCCCTCTTTCACCTTGATTGCTCCATATTGCGGGCGACTCTCACTATCAATATCCATAATCTTCAAAACCCCTGAAGAACCATTGGAGTACGGACTGGAATAACAGCGATTTGCCTCGTCCCTCGGTGTTCTGAAACATACCCAATAGCGTTGACTAGAATCAGGACTGTGCACGCCAATTATTTTCGCAGACCTGGCTTGGCGTCCGACACCATTACACGCCAACTGGGAGGACTCAAGCCCCAACGCCATAACACATAACCTTCCTCCCGCCAATCCGGTCTGCGGATATAACTCGACCCACGCAAAGCCCGGCCCATACTCAAGCTCCGCAATATCATAGGGGTATGGACTGTATTGCACAAACCCCCATCCACTCGGCACTCCATAGAAACTGCCATTAGGAAGATAGACGGTATCTTTACTTTCTAAGCCGCCTGACCCTGTGATACAGAAAACTCTGAAGCCCTCTCGATCCAGACCACAGAGACTTATATAGTCATGACGCGTAAACGTAAAGTCCAGCCGATTCGGTGTCGCTCCATTTGGAAGCCTACATGCTGGGCTCACGCCGAACGCCCTGATAGCACCCTCACACTTACTATCTGTGGCAACAACAAATAATTTATAATCTATCGGATTCACCTGCGGAGTTACCGGCTCAACAGCATAAAGCCCTGCCGAGTAAAGAAAAATCATGCAGACACGCCCGATCTTCATAAGTAACTCCATCACAGTATTCTCCTGAAACACTGAAAAGCCTATTACTAGCTCTCTATTGGCCTTAGAAATAAGCTATCAAGGATAAAAATCTTCTACAGCCGTCCGCCGCTCATTAAGTCGACGCACCACGTCATGGCGCTCTGCCGTGCCTAACGGTATACCCTGCCACTGTTTGCGCGGATTTGAGTAGTAGTTGAGCCTCGTACAGCCCCGGCAGTCCTCATAATCCGTCATTATGGTTCTGGCATTGCCGCCAGGGAGTAGATAGCCGTGCTGATAGGGTGGGTCAAAAAAATCTGGATCGCCTGGTTTCCAGTAATGCTCACCACCGATGTTGTGACCAAGAACATGGCCCATGTCCAGGTAATCACCCACTACGTTCCAGGTAGTGAATCCAGTCTCTTTACGATTCGCTATGTAATACCTTCCGAACACCGTTGGGTCGACAATGGCGGTGAGCACCAGATCGGCGCGCAAGCGCTCACGCGCAGCCTGCATCTGAGTATACACATCGCTGCCACTCATACGGATCAGGTTCAAGACCGCACTGGGTGTCAGGCCTTTTTCGCTGGCGATACTTTCAACATACCCGGCAAATTCATACTTTATTTCAACACCACTGTCCTGCAACTGGCGATTTGCAAAAATCAGATGATCTTCCATGATGTCTGACAAGCTGGGATAGTCTACGGGCCTCCGGGAAAAACCCGCACGGGCTTCGACAGTACTCATCATCATTACCCGGACAGTACTGACTGCCGTCGATTGCGCTCTCTGCTGTCGTACAAAAGTATGAGCGGAGGGGCTCGGGTCAGGGTCTTCTACCCGCACACAAGTCTGGACCTGCACGGATTTAGAAGCGTCCACTCTTATCAGTACCTGCTGCCCTGCCCCCACATAATCGAGCCGGTAAAGTTGTCCGTCTACGCGTATCTCTCCAAATATTTTATCGCCGTAGCGAACCAGCGACACCCAACTTAATGGATCGACGTCCACCTCCGCAGAAGACGAGAAGCGTTGTTTACGATCAGACGGCCTGTCGCCATACCAATAGGACTTACCCGGATTGTCACCACCGAACCAGCGAAGCTGATATTGCACCTGCTTTTCACCCGGCAGTAGCACCGAAATCAGTCGAGTTCCAGGCCCGACAAGTACCGGGGAGACGGTCACCAAGCGGATCTCTTGATTCGCGGGGTCATCAAGCAAGTCGTTTAGATAAGGTGCAAGGTTTCTTTTGCGCTGCATTTCAAGCCAGCCTTGGCGGTCCATTTTGGGCCCAAGCTCGAATAGCGCTGGCGTCGCACTGGCCGTCGGCGTTGATGCCTGCTGGATCGAGGAACAAGCTGAAAGAAATACAATGGCTAACGCCATTGTTAAAGCCATTTTCAATAGCGAGGCCATGCCGCTGCTCCTCTAGTCGAATGACCTCATTAGAGATACAAGCACGGCGGCCATCAACTGGCAGAATTAACAGGTCACCCAAAAAATAACCCCGGAAAGCCGTGAGCCTCCGGGGTCAAGAGCGAGCAACATCCACTGCGCATGCAGTGAGGGTGACCAAACCCTCGGTGCCGTGAATGGCTTCAGTGTGGGGCCTTCCCTCCCCGCCGATTTAGCCGTAAACGACCTGTTCTTAGTCAAAGCGGCCATCGCGACAATCCGCCCTTGCCGCCCTGGCGCGTCGGACACAGAATCGATGGCAAACAACAGCGGCGAAGGACCTTAGTCATGATGCATGCGGACTTGATCGACCAGGACGACCTGCTGGGCCAGCTGCGCTCGCGGGGCTTCGACATTCCGGCCGGCGCCAGCGCCGAGCAGGCCTGCGAGGTAGTGGTAAGGGGGCTGACCGAGCCCAATGCCCATGCCCTCAAGGGCATGGTGGAGCAGATGTACACCGGCAGCGCGACCATTCTCCCGGCGGTGCGCCAGGCCATCGACAAGCAGTTGCTGCCGGCATTGGCGCAGTACAGCAAGCGCGCCTGACGTCCAATTTTCATTGGCCTTTTCGCGGGTAAACCCGCTCCCACAGGTGCTGCATCGCTCTTGAAGAGGGTGCAGTACCTGTGGGAGCGGGTTCACCCGCGAAAAAAGCGACGCGGTGTCAGAGCCTGACGCTGGCGAAGGTCGACTCGTTGCGCGCCTGGCTCAGGGCGGCCAGCGGGCCGCTGTGCGGCGACAGGGCCATGGCCTGCGGGATCGGCATCATCGCCACCTGCTGGGTGGTGTTGGAGCCCACGCGCTCGTCACGCGGCGGAATGCCGAAGTACTCGCGGTAGCACTTGGAGAAGTGCGGGGTGGAAACGAAGCCGCACACCGAGGCCACCTCGATGATCGACATGGGCGTCTGCTTGAGCAGTTGCCGTGCGCGAATCAGGCGCAGCTTGAGGTAGTAGCGCGACGGCGAGCAGTGCAGGTACTTCTGGAACAGGCGCTCGAGCTGGCGTCGCGACACCGCTACGTACACCGCCAGTTCGTCGAGGTCGATCGGCTCTTCCAGGTTGGCCTCCATCAGCGCGACGATTTCCTGCAGCTTCGGCTGGTTGGTGCCGAGCATGTGCTTGAGCGGCACGCGCTGGTGGTCCTGTTCGTTGCGGATGCGCTCGTAGACGAACATTTCGGAGATCGCCGCCGACAGTTCGCGGCCGTGATCGCGGCTGATCAGGTGCAGCATCATGTCCAGCGGCGCGGTTCCGCCGGAGCTGGTGAAGCGGTTGCGGTCGAGGGTGAACAGGCGGGTGCTCATGTTCACCCGCGGGTAGGCCTCCTGCATCGCGGCCAGGCATTCCCAGTGCACGCTGCAATCGAAGCCGTCGAGCAGGCCGGCACAGGCCAGCGCCCAGCTGCCGGTGCACACCGCACCGAGGCGCCGCGACTGGCGGGCCTGGGCCTGCAGCCAGGTGACGTGCTCACGGGTGACGGTACGCTGGATGCCCACGCCGCCGCAGACGATCACGGTGTCGATCGGCGGGGCGCTGTGCATGGCGGCGTCGGGGGTGATCTGCAGGCCATCGCTGGCCCACACCTGGCCGCCGTCCGCGGTCAGGGTGTGCCAGCGGTACAGCTCACGGCCGGACAGCTGGTTGGCCATGCGCAGGGGTTCGACTGCCGACGCCAGGGAAATGAGGGTGAAGTTGTCCAACAGGAGAAAACCAATGGACTGGGGTGCTGTGCGGTTCTGGGTTGGGGTCCCGGAGGTGTACGACGTCATCGCGATTTCTCCTCACACAATGCAGGGTGTGCCTCAGGCGAGCACTGTTCTTGTAATGGCCCCGTTTCGTATGCAGGGGCTTTGCCAATCTCAACGCAAATGGCATGCCTGAAATTGAACACGCATCCAATAAAACCCAAAAACGACGTCGGCAGGCGACGTGCAGCGGGCTCTGGACCGAGCGTAGACCTAATCGCAAAGCGGCGAGCCAGCGCCTTCGGGTGTAACGACTGAGCAGTTCGGTAGCACTGCTGGGAAGGTTGCCCAGATGCGACAAACTTAAGTGTCACCGACAACGACGCTACCGGTAACGACAGCCGACAACTGGTAGATGACAAGCGCTGCGCCAAAATGTGGCGCAGCGCTCAGACGCGGGCAGAAACGGCGCATCAGCATTCGATGGCGCTGACCGCGAGGCCCCCGCGCGAGGTTTCCTTGTACTTGTCGTGCATGTCGGCGCCGGTGTCACGCATGGTGCGGATCACCTGATCGAGGGAGATGAAGTGTTCGCCGTCGCCGCGCAGGGCCATCTGCACGGCGTTGATCGCCTTTACCGCAGCGATGGCGTTGCGCTCGATGCAGGGCACCTGGACCAGGCCACCGACCGGGTCGCAGGTCAACCCGAGGTTGTGTTCCAGGGCAATCTCGGCGGCGTTCTCCAACTGCGCCGGGGTGGCGCCGAGCACCTCGGCCAGGCCCGCGGCGGCCATGGCGCAAGCTGAGCCGACCTCGCCCTGGCAGCCGACTTCGGCGCCGGAAATCGACGCGTTCTTCTTGCACAGGATGCCGACGGCCG
Organism: Pseudomonas sp. TWI923; assembly: GCF_039673365.1. NCBI lineage: Bacteria > Pseudomonadati > Pseudomonadota > Gammaproteobacteria > Pseudomonadales > Pseudomonadaceae > Pseudomonas > Pseudomonas sp. TWI923. Next base: position 33,977 of record NZ_JBDJLM010000013.1, read on the forward strand.
CCGCACCGAGGAAGAAGTCGACAACGTTGGACTCGTCCACCACGTCGGAGAAACGCATGTAGTAGTGCAGCACGGCCGGGATGATCCCCGCCGCGCCGTTGGTGGGCGCGGTCACCATGCGCCCGCCGGCGGCGTTCTCTTCGTTGACCGCCAGGGCGAACAGGTTGACCCACTCCATGGCGCTCATGGTCGAACCGATGACGTTGGGTTTGCCGATCTCCTGCAAGCTGCGGTGCAGCTTGGCGGCGCGGCGGCGCACATTGAGCCCGCCGGGCAAGGTTCCCTCGTGCTTGAGGCCATTGCTCACGCATTCCTGCATGGCGCTCCAGAGCTTGAGCAGGCCGGCGCGAATCTCCTCTTCGCTGCGCCAGACCTTTTCGTTGGCCAGCATCAATTGCGACACGCGAAGGTCGTTTTGCTTGCACAGGCGCAGCAGCTCGGCGGCGCTGTTGAAATCGTAGGGCAGCACGGTCTGGTCGGCGTCCAGCACGCCGCTGGCGGCCTGGGCGGCGTCGACCACGAAACCGCCGCCCACCGAGTAATAGGTGTCACGGTGCAGTTCGCCGCCCTCGCCTTCGGCCACCAGGGTCATGGCGTTGGGGTGGTACGGCAGGTTCTCGTCCAGCAGCAGCATGTCGCGGGCCCAGACGAATTCGATGGGCAGGCGGTTGTCGAGCTTGAGCACGTTGGTTTCGCGCAGGTCGGCGATGCGTGGGGTGATCTGGGTCGGGTCGATGGCGTCGGGCCATTCGCCCATCAGGCCCATGATAGTGGCGCTGTCGGTGCCGTGCCCGACACCGGTGGCCGACAGCGAGCCATACAGCCGTACTTCGATGCGCCGCACCTGATCCAGCTCGCCGCGCTGGCGCAGGCCCTGGACGAACAGGGCGCCGGCGCGCATGGGGCCGACGGTGTGGGAGCTGGAAGGCCCAACACCGATCTTGAACAGGTCGAACACGCTGATGGCCATTGTCGCTTCACCTCTTGATGGGCTTGCCTGGTAGCGCCAAACGCCGCCTTGCACAACTGCTAGGCTGAAGCGTCGAGCCGCCTTGGAATGCTCGCATCATCGGGCTTTTGCCCACCCCCTCGCCGTCTGCAACCGACGTACTTTTGTCCGCCTGCGCCGCACTGATCCGGTCCGGTTCGCGCCGTTTTGCAGCGCTCGGACGGCGTAAAAACCCGGGCACGGGGGTGGAAAAATCCAGTTGCGACATTGCCAGTACTGGATGCGACCCGTCCTGTACTGGATACGACGCCACCAGTAGGCGATTGCCGAACGCTGGAGGATTATCGAAAGCGACTCGTTTTGCACGGCCTCGCATCCTGCCCTCTGCAGGCCTGGCTGATCGGCACCCTAGAAAGCGCCGACGGCCCCCGCGAACCCGAAGATAAAATCACAGGAGTCCACCTATGAAAGCTTCACCCTCGCTGTTGCTGGTTGCGATGTTGTCCGCTCCATTGCTGGCCCAGGCTGCAGAACCCGAACAGTGCCAGACGGTACGGTTCTCCGACGTCGGCTGGACCGACATCACCGTGACCACCGCGATGACCAGCGTGGTGCTCGAGGCCCTGGGGTACAAGACCCACACCAACATGATCTCGGTACCGGTGACCTACAAGTCGCTGGCCGGGGGCAAGGACCTCGACGTGTTCCTCGGCAACTGGATGCCGACCATGGAAAACGACATCAAGCAGTACCGCGATGCCGGTACCGTCGAAACCGTGCGCGCCAACCTGGAGAACGCCAAGTACACCCTGGCGGTGCCCCAGGCGCTGTACGACAAGGGCCTTAAGGACTTCAGCGACATCCCCAAGTTCAAGAAGGAACTCGACGGCAAGATCTACGGCATCGAGCCGGGCAACGACGGCAACCGCACCATCCAGAGCATGATCGACAAGGACGCCTTCGGCCTCAAGACAGCCGGTTTCAAGCTGGTGCAGTCCAGCGAGGCGGGCATGCTGTCGCAGGTCGACCGGGCGCAGAAACGGGGTGAGGCGGTGGTGTTCCTGGGCTGGGAACCGCACCCGATGAACAAGCGCTTCGCCATGAAGTACCTCACCGGCGGCGATGAGTTCTTCGGCCCCGATTTCGGCAAGGCCACCGTGCTGACCAACACCCGCAAAGGCTATGCGCAGGAATGCAGCAACGTGGGCCAGCTGTTGAAGAATCTGTCGTTCACCCTCGACATGGAAAGCGAGCTGATGGGCAAGGTCCTGGACGACAAGATGAAAGCCGACGCAGCCGCCAAGGCGTGGCTGAAGAACAACCCGCAAGTGCTCGACACCTGGCTCGCAGGGGTGACGACCGTGGATGGCAAACCCGGCCTTGAGGCGGCCAAGGCCAAACTGACGCAATAACGCAAGACGCTTTGGCAACACCGCGGGGTGGGACCGTGCCCACCCCGAACTGATTTCAATCTTTGCAGGTGGAAGCTCGCTATCATGCTTATCGATCAGAAAATACCTCTGGGGCAGTACATCGCCTCATTCGTCGAATGGTTGACCCAGAATGGCGCCGATTACTTCGACGCCATCGCCAAGGGCCTGGAATTCATGATCCATGGGGTCACCGGCGCCCTGACCTGGTTCAACCCGTTCGTGCTCATCGCCCTGTTCGCCGCCCTCGCGCACCTGATCCAGCGCAAATGGGCCCTTACCGTATTCGTCGCCCTGTCGTTCCTGCTGATCCTCAACCTGGGGTACTGGCAGGAAACCATGGAAACCCTGGCACAAGTGAGCTTCGCCACCGTGGTATGCGTGGCCATCGGCGTGCCGCTGGGCATCGTCGCCGCACACAAGCCGATGTTCTACACCGGCATGCGCCCGGTGCTGGACCTGATGCAGACCGTACCCACCTTCGTGTACCTGATCCCCACACTGACCCTGTTCGGCCTGGGCGTGGTGCCGGGGCTGATCTCGACGGTGGTGTTCGCCATCGCCGCCCCCATCCGCCTCACCTACCTGGGCATCTGCGACGTGCCGCAGGAGCTGCTCGACGCCGGCAAGGCCTTCGGCTGCTCGCGCCGCCAGCTGCTGACCCGCATCGAACTGCCCCACGCCATGCCGAGCATCGCCGCCGGCGTGACGCAATGCATCATGCTGTCGCTGTCGATGGTGGTGATCGCCGCCCTGGTGGGCGCCGACGGCCTGGGCAAACCTGTGGTCAACGCACTGAACACCGCCGATATCTCGCTCGGCTTCGAAGCGGGCCTGGCGATCGTGCTGCTGGCGATCATGCTGGACCGTATCTGCAAGCAACCGGAACTGCCGGTAAGGGGTGAGGCATGAGCATCATTCGTTTCGAAGACGTCGACGTCATCTTCTCCAACAAGCCGCGCGAGGCGCTGTCGCTGCTGGACGAAGGCAAGACCCGCGAACAGATCCTCAAACAGACCGGCCTGGTGGTCGGTGTCGAGAAGGCCAACCTGGACATCAACAAGGGCGAGATCTGCGTGCTCATGGGCCTGTCCGGCTCGGGCAAGTCGAGCCTGCTGCGCTGCATCAACGGCCTGAACACCGTCAGCCGCGGCAAGCTGTTCGTCGAGCACGAAGGCAAGCACATCGACATCGCCCACTGCACCCCTGCGGAGCTGAAGATGATGCGCACCAAGCGCATCGCCATGGTGTTCCAGAAATTCGCCCTGATGCCCTGGCTGACGGTGCGCGAGAACATCAGCTTCGGCCTGGAAATGCAGGGCCGCCCGGAGAAGGAGCGGCGCAAGCTGGTGGACGAGAAGCTGGAGCTGGTGGGCCTGACCCAATGGCGCAACAAGAAGCCCGACGAGCTCTCCGGCGGCATGCAGCAGCGCGTGGGCCTGGCCCGGGCGCTGGCGATGGACGCCGACATCCTGCTGATGGACGAACCGTTCTCGGCCCTCGACCCGCTGATCCGCCAAGGTTTGCAGGATGAGCTGCTGGCCCTGCAAAGCAAACTCAGCAAGACCATCGTGTTCGTCAGCCACGACCTGGACGAAGCCCTGAAGCTGGGCAGCCGCATCGCCATCATGAAGGACGGTCGGATCATCCAGTACAGCAAGCCCGAGGAGATCGTGCTGAACCCGGCCGACGAGTACGTGCGGACCTTCGTCGCCCACACCAACCCGTTGAACGTGCTGTGCGGCCGCAGCCTGATGCGCACCCTGGACAAGTGCAAACGGGTCAATGGCTCGGTGTGCCTGGACCCGGGCGGCGACTCGTGGCTGGACCTGGGCGAAGGCAACTCGATCAAACGCGCACGCCAGGGCCAGAACGGGCTGGACATGCAGAACTGGGTACCGGGGCAAGCCCGCTCCCACAGTTGTATCTATCGCCTGAATATCAGCGAACGACGATCCCGCGCGAAGCCATGTAAGCCTTGGCCTCCGGCACCGTGTACTCGCCGAAGTGGAAGATGCTTGCCGCCAGCACCGCGCTGGCATGCCCTTCCAGAATCCCGTCGGCCAGGTGCTGCAGGTTGCCCACACCACCAGAGGCGATCACCGGGATCCCCAGCGCATCGCTGATGGCGCGGGTCACGCCCAGGTCGAAGCCGTTCTTCATGCCGTCCTGGTCCATGCTGGTCAGCAGGATTTCACCGGCACCCAGGCCTTCCATCTTCTTCGCCCACTCCACCGCATCCAGCCCGGTAGGCTTGCGCCCGCCGTGGGTGAAGATCTCCCAGCGCGGCGTTTCGCCCGGGCCGGAGACCTTCTTGGCGTCGATGGCGACGACGATGCACTGCGAACCGAAACGGTCGGCCGCCTCACCCACGAACTCCGGGTTGAACACCGCGGCGGTGTTGATCGAAACCTTGTCGGCACCGGCGTTGAGCAGGTTGCGGATGTCCTGCACGGTGCGCACGCCACCGCCCACGGTCAGCGGGATGAATACCTGGCTGGCCATGCGCTCGACGGTATGCAGGGTGGTGTCACGGCCATCGACGCTGGCGGTGATGTCGAGGAAGGTGATCTCGTCAGCACCCTGCTCGTCGTAGCGACGGGCGATTTCCACCGGGTCACCGGCATCGCGGATGTTCTCGAACTTGACGCCCTTGACCACCCGGCCGTTGTCCACGTCCAGGCAAGGGATGATGCGCTTGGCCAGTGCCATGGTCGTTCCTCAGCCTTGGTAGTTGTCGCAGAAGGCCTGGGCCTCGGCGACGTCGAGGGTGCCTTCGTAGATGGCACGGCCGGTGATGGCGCCGATGATGCCCGGCGCTTTTGCATCCAGCAGGGCCTTGATGTCACCCAGGTTGTGGATGCCGCCCGAGGCGATCACCGGAATCGAGGTGGCTTCGGCCAGGGCCTTGGTGAAGGGCACGTTGCAGCCCTGCATCATGCCGTCCTTGGCGATGTCGGTGTAGACGATCGCCGAGACGCCATCGGCCTCGAAACGCTTGGCCAGGTCGATGACCTGCACGCTGCTCACTTCGGCCCAACCGTCGGTGGCGACGAAGCCGTCCTTGGCGTCCAGGCCGACGATGACCCGGCCCGGGAAGGCCTTGCACGCCTCGGCGACGAACTCCGGCTGCTTGACCGCCTTGGTGCCGATGATCACGTGGCTGACGCCGGCCTTGACGTAGTGCTCGATGGTTTCCAACGAGCGGATGCCGCCGCCGATCTGGATCGGCAGGTTCGGGTAACGCTTGGCGATGGCGGTGACCACTTCACCGTTGACCGGCTGGCCTTCGAAGGCGCCGTTGAGGTCGACCAGGTGCAGGCGGCGGCAGCCACCTTCGACCCATTTGGCGGCCATGCTCACCGGGTCGTCGGAGAATACCGTGGAGTCTTCCATGCGGCCTTGGCGCAGACGCACGCAAGCGCCGTCCTTCAGATCGATAGCGGGGATAATCAGCATCTTGGAAACCTGTCTTGTTCGTTGAGTTCAGGGCTTCTCGAGCGCCCACAGGTCGCTTTCGATGCTCTCGAACCGCTCCTTGAGGTGCAGCTGAACATCGGCAATCGCCCTGTTGTAGTAATACGGAGCAACTTCTCTGGAAAACAACTCGAGGACCTCGGCCACCTCGAACGACCCCAGCTCCAGCTCGAAACGGTCTTCGAGGAAGCGCTTGAGCTTGTCGAGCGCTTCGCGCTCCTGCTCGGGGGCCAGCGTGAGGATCGGCGCCTTGGTCCGCGACCTGCTCATTTACCAGCGCCCGTCCCAGGCGACGAAGTTCTGCAGCAGTTGCAGGCCATGGGTATGGCTTTTCTCCGGGTGGAACTGCACGGCGAAGCGCGAGCCCTCGGCCAGCGCGGCGGCGAAATCGACGCCGTAGTGGCCGCGGCCGACGACCTGGCCCGGCTTGCCGGCATTGATGTAGTAGCTGTGCACGAAGTAAAAGCGCGCGCGGTCGGGAATGTCATGCCACAGGGGATGGTCGTTGGTCTGGCCGACTTCGTTCCAACCCATGTGCGGCACTTTCAGGTGCTCGCCGTCTTCTTTGAGGTCTTTGCCGAAGAAGCGCACCTGGCCGGGGAACAGGCCGATGCAGTCGACACCCTCGTTCTCTTCGCTGTGCTCGAGCAGGGCTTGCATGCCCACGCAGATGCCGAGGAACGGGCGATCCTGGCTGACTTCGCGGACCAGGCTGTCGAAGCCCAGGCGGCGGATTTCAGCCATGCAGTCGCGGATCGCGCCAACGCCGGGGAACACCACGCGGTCGGCTTCACGAATGACGGCGGCGTCGCTGGTGACCAGCACCTTGCCGGCACCCACGTGCTCGAGGGCCTTGGCCACCGAGTGCAGGTTGCCCATGCCATAGTCGATTACGGCTACGGTCTGCATTTACAGGCACCCTTTGGTCGATGGCATCTGCCCGGCCATGCGCTCGTCCTGCTCCACGGCCATGCGCAGCGCGCGGCCGAAGGCCTTGAACACGGTCTCGATCTGGTGGTGGGTGTTGTGGCCACGCAGGTTGTCGATGTGCAGGGTCACCAGGGCGTGGTTGACGAAGCCCTGGAAGAACTCCTGGAACAGGTCGACGTCGAAGCCACCGACGCTGGCGCGGGTGTAGGGGACATGCATCTGCAGGCCCGGGCGGCCGGAGAAGTCGATGACCACACGCGACAGCGCTTCGTCCAACGGCACGTAGGCGTGGCCGTAGCGGAAGATGCCTTTCTTGTCACCGATGGCCTGGGCAAACGCCTGGCCGAGGGTGATGCCGACGTCTTCGACGGTGTGATGGTCATCGATATGCAGGTCGCCCTTGCATTCGATGTCCAGATCGATCAGCCCGTGCCGGGCGATCTGGTCGAGCATGTGTTCAAGGAAAGGCACACCGATATCGAATCGGGCCTTACCAGTGCCATCGAGGTTGATCGAGCACTTGACCTGGGTTTCCAGGGTATTGCGCTCGACGGAAGCCTTACGTTCGACCATCACCAGCTCCGCAAAATCATTGGGCGAAAAGGGCAACATTATAGGCCCAGAACGCGCCAGCTTGAAACGCGGATGACATATGGCAGGGCTAGCAATTGCGGGGGATAACGGGCTTACAGGTCTATACAACCGTGTAACTGGGGCTGCTTTGCAGCCCTATCGCGACACAAGGCCGCTCCTACAAGGGATTGCGGTCGCCTGTAGGAGCGGCCTTGTGCCGCGATAGGGGCGCAAAGCGCCCCCGGCAATCTCAATCAGTGAAACAGCACCGCCGTCTTCTGCAGGGTAATCCACACCCCCCAGGCCAGCGGAATCACCACCACGGCCCAGGCCAGCAGCACCAGTGGCAGGCTGCCCGGCGCGGCGTGCCACTCCAGCGAACGCGCGCTGTCGGCGCCCTTGTCATGGCTCAGGGCACGCTCCGCGGCCAGCTCGGCCTCGGTCATGAAGTACTTGTCGGCCACCGGACGTACCAGCATGTTGCAGACAAAGCCCAGCACCAGCAGCCCGGCGAGGATGTACAGGGTCATGTCGTAGGCCGCGGCCCGCTCCACACCTGCCGCCAGCTGCGCTTCACGCAGGTAGGTGATCAGCACCGGGCCAAGCACGCCAGCGGCGGCCCAGGCGGTCAGCAGGCGGCCGTGGATGGCACCGACCATCTGCGTGCCGAACAGGTCGGCCAGGTAGGCCGGCACCGTGGCGAAGCCGCCACCGTACATCGACAGGATGATGCAGAACGCCGCCACGAACAGCGCCACGTTACCGATGTGCCCCATGTTCGGCACCAGGCTGTAGAGGCCCACGCCCAGGGCGAAGAAGGCGAAGTAGGTGTTCTTGCGGCCAATGTAGTCGGAGAACGACGCCCAGAAGAAGCGCCCGCCGATGTTGAACAGGCTGAGCAGGCCGGTGAAGCCGGCGGCGATGGCGGCGATCTGCGCCAGTTGCGCGGCGTTCAACTCGCTGAAGGTCAGCTCGTTGCCCAGCAGCTTGCCGGCGAACACTTCCTGCAGCAGCGGCGAGGCCATGCCGAGAATACCGATACCGGCCGAGACGTTCAGGCACAGCACCAGCCACACCAGGGCGAACTGTGGGGTCTTCCAGGCCACGCTCACGTGCACGTGGCGGTCGGTGACCATGGCGTTGGCCTTCTTCGCCGGTGGGGTCCAGCCCTCTGGCTTCCAGCCGGTGGGCGGTACGCGGTAAGCCAGGGCGCCAGCGGTCATGAACACGAAGTAGATCGCGGCCATGGCAACGAAGCTCTGCCAAACGCCGACTTCAGTCGCACTGCCGAAGTGGCCCATCAATGCGGTCGCCAGCGGCGCGCCAACCATGGCACCACCACCAAAGCCCATGATCGCCATGCCGGTGGCCATGCCGCGCTTGTCCGGGAACCACTTGATCAGGGTCGACACCGGCGAGATGTATCCCAGGCCCAGGCCGATGCCGCCGATTACCCCCGAACCGAGCCACATCAGCCACAGCTGATGGGTCTTTACGCCGATCGCCGAGATCAGCAGGCCGCCGCACCAGCACAGTGCCGACACCAGGCCGGCCTTGCGCGGACCTGCGTGTTCCAGCCAGCCGCCGAGCACTGCGGCCGAGCAACCAAGGAAGACGAAGAACAGGGTGTAGATCCAGCTGAGCATGGAGATCGGCCAGTCGCACTCGGCGCTGAACAGGCGGGCGACGAAGCCCATGTCTGCCGCGCACGCCACTGGCGCGCTGACGCCCAGGGCCTGGGACAACGGTAGCCAGAACACCGAGAAGCCGTAGGCCATGCCGATGCACAGGTGGATGGCCAGGGCCGCCGGTGGTACCAGCCAGCGGTTGAAGCCCGGGCGGGCGATGATGCGCTCCTTCGACAGGAAACCGGGCACGCTTACCGGCATCTCCGTCGTGATACTGCTGCTCATGGGTCGTTCCTTTTGTAGGTGGGCTGCTTACGGGCTGCCGGCCCGGCTCTGCTGTGGCGTCTCCCCCGGGATGACGCCGGCCGTTTGCGGCATTGCCCCGCGACAATGGGTCGCGGAGGCTGCGAAAGCGGCGCAAGATTACCAGCAGCCAGTGGCATGAAAGCAATCTGATATCGCGTTTTTTTTGCCAGCTGAATCGGTACTTCGCATGCTCAGGTGAGGTTGTGTCGCCTGTTCTGGCCTTATCGCGAGGCAAGCCCGCTCCCACGATGGCTGCGTGGAAGCGGGCTTGCCCCGCGATGAGGGCCGAGCAGGTGATCCATGAACTGCCGTCATTCCCACTGTCGAAATGTCGGATACGCAGAGCCAAGTGCCACAGCGCTATACTCGCCGCTGAATTTCACAATCGGACTACAAGGACTCGCCCATGAAAGCGTTCGGCAAAATCCTGGGGCTGTCGCTTCTCGGGTTGTTGCTGATCATCGTGGCGCTGGGCTTCGCCCTGACGCACCTCTTCGATCCCAACGACTACAAAGACGAAATCCGCCAACTGGCCCGCGACAAGGCCCATGTCGAGCTGACGCTCAACGGCGACATCGGCTGGAGCCTGTTCCCCTGGCTGGGCCTGGAGCTGCACGAGGCGAGCATCGCCACGCTGAACAACCCCAAGGTGCCGTTCGCCGACCTACAGATGCTCGGTTTGTCCGTGCGCGTGCTGCCGTTGCTGCGCCGCGAAGTGCAGATGAGCGACGTGCGGGTCGAGGGCCTGAACCTCACCCTCACCCGCGATGCCAATGGCCACGGCAACTGGGAAGACATCGGCAAGCCGCTGCCTGACCCTGCCGTTGCCAACGCCCCGGCCACCGCGCCAGGCGAAGCGCCGGCCAGCGAGCCGTCCAAGCCCGAAACCAGCGAGCGTTCGGTCAAGCTCGACATCGACAGCCTGACCGTCAACAACGCCCGGGTGCAGTTCACCGACGAGAAGGCCGGCCAAAGCTACGGTGCCGAAAGCATCCAGCTGAGCACAGGCCCCGTGCACGAAGGCGTGAACATCCCGCTCAAGGCCAGCGCCTTCCTCAGCGCCAGCCAGCCGAACATCAAGGCGCGCACCGAGCTGACCGGCGAACTGCGCTTCGACCGCAAGCTCAAGCGCTACAACCTTGAAGACATGCGCCTGTCCGGCGAAACCTCGGGCGAGCCGCTGGCGGGCAAGACCATGACCTTCGCCGCGCAAGGCCAGGTGCTGGTCGACCTGGCCGCCAATGTCGCCTCGTGGAGCAGCCTGAAAGTCTCGGCCAATCAGCTGCGCGCCCTGGGCGAGCTGAATGTGCGCGACCTGGACAAGGCGCCACAGGTGAGTGGCGGGCTGTCCATCGCCCAGTTCAACCTGCGCACCTTCCTCGACGGCATCGGCCACCCGTTGCCGGCCACCGCCGATGCGGCCGCCTTCAACAAGCTGGAGCTGGTCACCCGCCTGCAAGGCACCCCGAACAGCCTGGCCCTGGAAGACCTGGCGGTGAAGCTGGACGACAGCACCTTCACCGGCCGCGTGGCCGTCGAAGATTTCGCCAAGCAGGCCCTGCGGGTAAACCTCAAGGCAGACACCTTCGACGCTGACCGCTATCTGCCAGCCAAGAGCGAGGAGGCCAAGGGCACCACCGCGGCGCGTCAGGCCGAGGTGAAGCAGCAGGAGGCCAGCGCCACTGCCGGTGCCGGCACCACCCCACTGCCCAACGCCCCCACGCAAGTGGCCTGGAGCAACGACAAGCTGCTGCCTGTGGACCGCCTGCGCGCCCTCGACCTGCAGGCCGACCTGGCGTTCGGTGCCCTGACCCTGGACAAGCTGCCCATCAGCGACGCCCGGCTCAAGGCCAACGGCCAGGGTGGTCTGATCACTCTCGAAACCCTGCGCGGCGACCTGTACAACGGCAGCTTCGAAGCCAAGGGCACGGTCGACGTGCGCCCCGCCGTGCCGCAACTGGGGGTCAACACCAAGATCAACCGCGTGCCGGTGGAGCACTTCATCAAGCGCGAAAGCCCCGACCAGGCGCCGCCGGTCAAGGGCCTGCTGACCCTCGCCAGCGACCTCACCGCCACCGGCAACAGCCAGAAAGCGCTGGTCGACACTCTCAACGGCAACGCCAGCTTCACCATCAACGATGGCGTGCTGGTCAACGCCAACCTGGAACAGCAACTGTGCCAGGCCATCGCCACCCTCAACCGCAAACAGCTCGGCAGCGAGCCGCGCGGCAAGGACACGCCGTTTGAAGAGCTGCGCGGCAGCCTGGTGATCCGCAATGGCGTGGCCAGCAACCCAGACCTCAAGGCGCGCATTCCCGGCCTGACCGTCAACGGCCATGGCGACCTCGACCTGCGGGTGCTGGGCATGGACTACAACGTCGGCGTGGTGGTCGAAGGCGACCAGCGTGCCATGCCCGACCCGGCCTGCCAGGTCAACGAGCGCTTTGCCGGTATCGAAGTGCCGCTGCGCTGCCGTGGCCCGCTGGAGCTGGGCGCCAAGGCCTGCCGCCTGGACCAGGACGGCCTGGGCAAGGTGGCGGCAAAACTGGCCGGCAACCGCCTGAAGGACAAGATCGATGAAAAGCTCGAAGAAAAACTCGGAGACAAAGTGAGCCCGGAACTCAAAGATGCGCTCAAGGGGCTGTTCAAGCGATGAGCCCCCAGCAGTTCTCCAGCGCCGTGCTGGAATGGTACGACCAGCACGGTCGTCACGACCTGCCCTGGCAACAGGGCATCAACCCATACCGGGTGTGGGTCTCGGAAATCATGCTGCAGCAGACCCAGGTCAGCACCGTGCTCAACTACTTCGACCGTTTCATGCAGGCGCTGCCGACCGTGCAGGCGCTGGCTGAAGCACCAGAAGACGAAGTGCTGCACCTGTGGACGGGCCTGGGCTACTACACCCGCGCACGCAACCTGCAAAAGGCCGCGAAGATCATCGTCGCGCAACATGGCGGCGAGTTCCCGCGCAGTGTCGAGCAGCTCACCGAACTGCCCGGCATAGGCCGCTCCACCGCCGGGGCCATCGCCAGCATCAGCATGGGCATCCGCGCGCCGATCCTCGATGGCAACGTCAAGCGCGTGCTGGCCCGCTTCACTGCCCAGGCGGGTTACCCGGGCGAGCCGAAAGTGGCCAACCAGCTGTGGGCCACCGCCGAACGCTTCACACCGATGACGCGGGTCAACCACTTCACCCAGGCGATGATGGACATGGGCGCGACGCTGTGCACCCGCAGCAAGCCCAGTTGCCTGATCTGCCCGCTGCAGCGTGGTTGTGAAGCCCATCTGCACGGTGAAGAGACCCGCTACCCGGAGCCCAAGCCGCGCAAAGCCTTGCCCCAGCGCAAGACCCTGATGCCGCTGCTGGCCAACCAGGAAGGCGCGATCCTGCTTTACCGCCGGCCCTCCACCGGGCTGTGGGGTGGCCTGTGGAGCCTGCCGGAGCTGGACAGCCTCGAGCAGCTCGACGACCTCGCCTACCAGCATGGCCTGCGCCTGGCCGGCAGCCAGGCCTTGCAAGGCCTGACCCACACTTTCAGCCATTTTCAGTTGGCCATCGAGCCGTGGCTGGTGCGTGTCGACCCCGTCGGCGCGCACGTGGCCGAGCCCGACTGGCTCTGGTATAACCTCGCCACCCCGCCGCGCCTGGGCCTCGCCGCCCCGGTCAAGAAGCTGCTGCAACGCGCGGCCGACGAACTGATTGCAGGAGAAAACCCATGACTCGCACCGTGATGTGCCGCAAATACAAAGAAGAGTTGCCAGGCCTGGAGCGCGCGCCCTACCCCGGCCCCAAGGGCCAGGACATCTTCGAACACGTCTCGCAGAAGGCCTGGGCCGACTGGCAGAAGCACCAGACCCTGCTGATCAACGAGAAGCGCCTGAACATGATGAACGCCGAGGACCGCAAGTTCATCCAGGCCGAGATGGACAAGTTCTTCGCCGGCGAGGATTACGCCAAGGCTGAAGGCTACGTTCCTCCGTCGGAATGACCCCAAAAATCGTAAGCGACGGAATTAATTTAAATTTTTTCAAAAAAGTCGTTGACGAGCGGTCTGGAAATCTATTTAATTCACCTCGTCGCCCAGATAGCTCAGTCGGTAGAGCAGAGGATTGAAAATCCTCGTGTCGGCGGTTCGACTCCGTCTCTGGGCACCACCTTCAGCTTCTGGTGGTTGCAAAGTTACCCGAAGCGACACAAGAAACCCGCCTAGTGCGGGTTTTTTGTTGTCTGCGTTTTCCTGGTTCATGCCCAGTTGATCGATATCAAGAAGTCACCGCCTGCTGGCTCATAGCATGGAGGGTGGACATTCGACCGACCCCGCAAGGACCTCCATGAGCGAAGAATCCGCCACCCTCCTCCTGCCGTCGCCGACCGATACCGGCAGCGGCGCCAAGCCCGTTACCCGCACCCGCCGCCCACGCCAGCGCAAGCCCGCCACCAACACCCCCGCGCCAGAGACCATCACTCAGGTCAGCCAGCAACCCGCCGCCCTGGTAGTGGCCAACGCGCGCAAAGGCAGCAGCGAGGACAGCACCTCGGCGCACCTGCCGGCCAGTTACCCGTACCGTACGCGCATGCGCCGCCAGGACTACGACAAGGCCAAGCACGCGCTGCAGATCGAGCTACTGAAAGTACAGAACTGGGTGAAGGAAACCGGCCAGCGCATCGTCATCCTCTTCGAGGGCCGTGACGCAGCGGGCAAGGGCGGCACCATCAAGCGCTTCATGGAGCACCTGAATCCGCGTGGCGCTCGCATCGTCGCGCTGGAGAAGCCCTCCGAACAGGAGAAAGGCCAGTGGTACTTCCAGCGCTACATCCAGCACCTGCCCACCGCCGGTGAAATGGTGTTCTTCGACCGCTCCTGGTACAACCGCGCCGGGGTCGAGCGGGTGATGGACTTCTGCTCGCCGCTGCAATACCTGGAGTTCATGCGCCAGGCGCCGGACCTGGAGCGGATGCTGTGCAACAGCGGCATCCTGCTGTTCAAGTACTGGTTCTCGGTGAACCGCGAGGAACAACTGCGCCGTTTCATCTCGCGGCGCGACGACCCGCTCAAGCACTGGAAGCTGTCCCCCATCGACATCAAGTCGCTGGACAAGTGGGAGGACTACACCGCCGCCAAAGAGGCCATGTTCTTCCACACCGATACTGCCGATGCGCCGTGGACGGTGATCAAGTCCGACGACAAGAAGCGCGCGCGGATCAACTGCATCCGGCATTTCCTGCATTCGTTGGACTATCCGGGCAAGGACCACAGCGTGGCGCATGCGCCGGATCCGCTATTGGTTGGGCGTGCTTCGCGAGGGTTCGAGGAGGATGAACCGGCGGCGTTGGTCAGTTGAACACCTGGGGCTGCTGCACAGCCCTTTCCGGCCGGTCCGGCGCTCCGGCAAGGCCGCTCCTACAGCCATGGCATCCCTCCTGTAGGAGCGGCCTTGTGCCGCGAAAGGGGCGCGAAGCGGCCCCAGCGATCTCAAATGCCAGCCCGCCCCTTGGGTTTCCCGGGCAACTGCGCTTCAATACGCGCCTTTACCAGATACCTCCAAGGACCGCCCCATGGCCACCAACACCAAGCAACAGAAACGCGCCAAGCGCGCCGCCACCAAGGCCAAGCAGAACCGCATGGTGCGCAGCGGCCAGGCGGTCAAGGCCAGCACCGGCGAAAGCGCCAGCGTCGAGCAGGTGTTCAACAAGGCCATGGAATCGGGCAGCTACAACAGCCTGTTCGCCAAGATGAAGGAAGCCCAGGAAAACGGCCTGGTGCCGATGATCTCGGTGTTCCTGGTGGACCCACTGCTGGCACTGGTGCTCAAGGGTCACAAGGAAGAGCACGCCACCGACTACATCGTCATGGTGTTCACCGCCTACCGCAAATGGCTCGACGGCACCGACGAGGACGCGACCATGGCCTGGCTTGAGAGCGATGAGTTCCAGGCGGCCTATGTCACGGCTTCCGAGGTGGTGGCCAAGGGGCAGCAACAGCAGAAGCAGTTCGGCTGAACACCTGTATCGCCGGCTCCGGCCTCATCGCCGGCACGCGGGCTCCCACTTCGTAGCGTGCAGTCCTTGTGGGAGCCGGCTTGCCGGCGATGAGGCCCTCCCAGGCAAACAAAAAGGCCGCGCCCTTCACAGGGCGCGGCCTTTTCATTTCACCGGCTGCGAATCAGCTATCCAGCGCCACGCGCCCTGCAGCGCCGCGCTTGCGGTGCACCAGCAAGCCTGCCGCCACAACTGCGATGCTCAGCAGCGCGGTAGCGATGATCTCGACGCGGTGATCCTCACGCAGCCCCATCACCACCAGAATGGCGACGATGAAAGCGATGGTCGCCCAGGTCAGGCCCGGGAACATCCACATCTTGAACGAGATCTTCTCGCCGCTGGCTTCACGCTGGGCACGCATGCGCAGTTGCGATACGGCGATCACCAGGTACACCAGCAGGGCGATTGCGCCAGAGCTGGCCAGCAGGAACTCGAACACTGCGGCCGGGGCCAGGAAGTTGGCGAACACGCACAGGAAAGCCGCAGCGGTGGACAGCAGCACGGCCCAGTGCGGGGTGCCCGCCTTGGTGGTGCGCTGGGCGACTGCCGGGGCATCGCCACGCTTGCTCAGGGAGAAGAGCATGCGCGAGGAGGTGTACAGCGCCGAGTTCAGGCAGCTGGTCACGGCAATCAGCACGACGATGTCGACGATCAGCTTGGCATTCGGCACGCCGATCAGGCTGAGGACGGTCTGGTAGGAGCCTTTCTCGGCCAAGGTCGGATCGTTCCACGGCACCATGGCCACGACCAGGAAGATCGATACCAGGTAGAACAGGCAGATACGCCAGATCACCGAGTTGGTGGCACGGCTGATCTGCTTGCCCGGGTCTTTCGACTCGGCGGCGGCGATGGTGACGATCTCGGTCCCCATGAAGGAGAACATGGTGGTCAGCATGGCGGCCAGCACGGCGCCCAGGCCATTGGGCATGAAGCCTTGGGTATCGAACAGGTGGCTGACGCCGCTGATCTGGCTGCTCGGGACCATGCCGAACATGGCAGCGCAACCGACGACGATGAAGCCGATGATCGCCAGCACCTTGAGCAGGGCGAACCAGAACTCGAACTCACCGTAGTTCTTCACGCTGAACAGGTTGGTGACGGTCAGCACCAGGGTAATGACCAGCGAGAACGCCCACAGGTCCACGGCCGGGAACCAGGCATGCAGGATGGCTGCGGCGGCGTTGGCTTCCAGCGGGATCACCAGCACCCAGAACCACCAGTACAGCCAGCCGATGGTGAAACCGGCCCAGCGCCCGATGGCGCGGTCGGCGTAGGTCGAGAAAGAACCGGTGTCAGGCGAGGCAACCGCCATTTCACCGAGCATGCGCATCACCAGTACAACCAGGGTGCCGGCAGCGGCGTAAGCCAGCAGCACGGCAGGGCCGGCGGCGGCGATGGCATGGCCGGAGCCGACGAACAAGCCGGCGCCGATCACGCCTGCGATGGACAGCATGGTCACATGCCGTTGTTTGAGCCCCTGAGCGAGGTCATTGGAATTGTTACCGCTCATAAAACTACCTTTGTAAGGAGTGGACCACCCGAATGAAGGGAATACGAAGCGCACCAAGGGGTGATTTAGGCGTCGCCGCATTCGGTCTTTTCCCACCGGCAATAAGCGCGCCATTTTTAAATGCCATTTATCCGGAAGGGCTGACGCCCGCAAATTCTCTAGCTTTGCGGCCTTTCTGCCAGGCTTTGACCGAAAGCCCGCCAAATCTCCATGCCAAGTCCGGATTACTGAAATACCCACTTACAAACGCACCAAAGGTGCTCCCCGGTAACACCCACGCACCAGGGCAAGGCAAAAAAGTGCAACCAAAGGTACAACCATTGTTTCAGCCATGATGCGATCTGCGTGGGAGCGGGCTTGCCCCGCGATAGCGATTGTCGCCCCAACACCTTCAGTCCTGCCGAAGCCATCGAGGGGCAAGCCCGCTCCCACGCCACCCTGTGCCGGTCACATGGGCGGTTGCACCTGCTTTCGCGGCAAAAGGTCCAAAACCGCTTCCATGCTTTGGCCAAAGCTGGCACCATCGCGCCTTTTTTCATCAAGGCTCCGGTGCTGGGCAAAACGCCATTGCGGACATCCTCGCGACAGTCCACTGCAACGATGCGACAAACTGCCCCATCAATGACCGAAGCCCCTTGCGACCCGGTTGGCCGCTGTTGCGCCGCTATGCTAGCGTGGCGCTCGCCAGGAAGGCCGCCAACAGCTGGGAACGCACCCGAACACATGAGGACCGCACATGGCCCAGGCCACGCCCGCGCTGGAAATCCGTAACCTGCACAAACGCTACGGCGAGCAGGAAATTCTCAAGGGCATTTCGCTGACCGCGCGCGACGGTGACGTGATCTCCATCCTCGGCTCGTCCGGCTCCGGCAAGTCC
Organism: Pseudomonas sp. TWI923; assembly: GCF_039673365.1. Classification (NCBI taxonomy): domain Bacteria; kingdom Pseudomonadati; phylum Pseudomonadota; class Gammaproteobacteria; order Pseudomonadales; family Pseudomonadaceae; genus Pseudomonas; species Pseudomonas sp. TWI923. The sequence continues at coordinate 51,697 of NZ_JBDJLM010000013.1, forward strand.
ACCCTGCTGCGCTGCATCAATCTGCTCGAGAACCCGCACCAGGGCGAAATCCTGGTCGCCGGCGAAGCCCTCAAGCTCAAGGCGCAGAAAAACGGCGACCTGATCGCCGCCGACAATCGCCAGATCAACCGCCTGCGCAGCGAGATCGGCTTTGTCTTCCAGAACTTCAACCTGTGGCCGCACATGTCGATCCTCGACAACATCATCGAGGCGCCGCGCCGCGTACTTGGCCAGAGCAAGGCCGAGGCCATCGAGCACGCCGAGGCGCTGCTGAACAAGGTCGGCATCTTCGACAAGCGCCACAGCTACCCCGCCCAGCTTTCCGGTGGCCAGCAACAGCGTGCCGCCATCGCCCGTACCCTGGCCATGAAGCCCAAGGTCATCCTGTTCGACGAGCCGACTTCGGCGCTCGATCCGGAAATGGTCCAGGAAGTGCTTAACGTCATCCGCGCCCTGGCCGAAGAAGGCCGTACCATGCTGCTGGTGACGCACGAGATGAACTTTGCCCGCCAGGTGTCCAGTGAAGTGGTCTTCCTGCACCAGGGCCTGGTCGAAGAGCAGGGATCGCCACAGCAGGTCTTCGAAAACCCGACCTCGGCGCGTTGCAAGCAATTCATGTCCAGCCACCGCTAACGGAGCAATACATGCAGACTTACAAGAAGTTCCTCCTGGCCGCTGCTGCCACCCTGGTGATGTCGGCCAACGCCATGGCCGCAGAAAAACTGCGCATGGGTATCGAGGCAGCCTACCCACCGTTCAACAACAAGGACGCCAGCGGCCAGGTCGTCGGCTTCGACAAGGACATCGGCGACGCCCTGTGCGCCAAGATGAAAGTCGAATGCACCGTCGTGACCTCCGACTGGGACGGCATCATCCCGGCCCTGAACGCCAAGAAGTTCGACTTCCTGGTGTCGTCGCTGTCGATCACCGACGAGCGCAAGCAGGCAGTGGATTTCACCGACCCCTACTACTCCAACAAGCTGCAGTTCATCGCGCCGAAGAAAGTCGACTTCAAGACCGACAAGGAATACCTCAAGGGCAAGACCATCGGCACCCAGCGCGCCACCCTGGCCGGCACTTGGCTTGAAGACAACTACAAGGACGTGCTGAAGTCCATTCAGCTGTACGACACCCAGGAAAACGCCTACCTCGACCTGACCTCCGGTCGCGTTGACGGCATCCTGGCCGACAAGTACGTGCAGTACGAGTGGCTGAAGTCCGACGCGGGCAAAGACTACGAGTTCAAAGGCGAACCTGTAGTAGACAGCGACAAGATCGGCATCGCCGTGCGCAAGGGTGACCCGCTGCGCGAGAAGCTGAACAAGGCCCTGGCCGAGATCAAAGCTGACGGCACGTACAAGAAGATCAACGACAAGTACTTCCCGTTCAGCATCGAGTGATGCCCTCCCGACCCGTACCGCCCTGCGCGGTGCGGGTCCCTTGAACAAAGCTGCCCATGAATATCGACCTGCACGGATTCGGTCCGGCCATGATGGCCGGCACCCTGATGACCGTAAAACTGGCGCTTTGCGCCTTGCTGCTGGGGCTGGCCCTGGGCCTGCTTGGCGCCCTGGCCAAGACTTCCTCGATCAAGTCATTGCAATGGCTTGGCGGCTTCTACTCGACCCTGGTGCGCGGCGTGCCCGAGCTGCTGTGGGTCTTGCTCATCTATTTCGGCACCGTCGGCCTGATGAACAGCCTCGGCGACGCGCTCAACATGCCCGGGCTCGAACTCAGTGCATTCGCCGCCGGTGTCATTGCCCTGGGCCTGTGTTTTGGTGCCTACGCCACGGAAGTATTCCGCGGCGCGATCCTGGCCATCCCCAAGGGCCACCGTGAAGCGGGCCTGGCCCTGGGCCTGTCGAAAGGCCGCATCCTGTCGCGGATCATCCTGCCGCAGATGTGGCGCATCGCGCTGCCGGGCCTTGGCAACCTGTTCATGATCCTGATGAAGGACACCGCGCTGGTGTCGGTGATCGGCCTGGAAGAAATCATGCGCCACGCGCAGATCGGCGTGACCGTGACCAAGGCACCGTTCACCTTCTACGCGGTGGCCGCCTGCATCTACCTGAGCCTGACCATCGTCGCCATGATCGGCATGTACTTCCTGGAAAAACGCGCCGCCCGCGGCTTCATGAGGGCCGAATAAATGAACTGGGAAGTCATCATCAAGTGGCTGCCACGACTGGCCGAAGGCGCGGTCCTGACCCTGGAGCTGGTGGCCATCGCGGTCATCGCCGGGCTGATCCTGGCCATCCCGCTGGGCATCGCCCGTTCCTCGCGGCACTGGTACGTGCGCGCCCTGCCCTACGGCTACATCTTCTTCTTCCGCGGCACGCCACTGCTGGTGCAACTGTTCCTGGTCTATTACGGCCTGGCTCAGTTCGACGCGGTGCGTGACAGCGCGCTGTGGCCGTACCTGCGCGATCCGTTCTGGTGCACGGTACTGACCATGACCCTGCACACCGCCGCCTACATCGCCGAGATCCTGCGCGGCGCACTGCAGGCGATCCCCAAGGGCGAGATCGAAGCCGCCCGGGCACTGGGCATGTCGCGGGGCAAGGCGCTGTTCTACATCATGCTGCCGCGTGCCACACGCATCGGCCTGCCGGCCTACAGCAACGAAGTGATCCTGATGCTCAAGGCCAGCGCCCTGGCCAGCACCGTGACGCTGCTGGAGCTGACCGGCATGGCGCGGACCATCATCGCCCGCACCTACCTGCCGGTGGAGATCTTCTTCGCCGCCGGGGTGTTCTACCTGGTGATTTCGTTCTTCCTGGTGCAGGGCTTCAAGCTGCTGGAACGCTGGTTGCGTGTGGACGCCTGCCAGGGGCGCTAACCTGCAACACGCTCGGGGCCGCTTTGCGGCCCCTTTCAATTGCGCCGCGGTGCTTGAATGAACACAACACTCCCCCTTCAAGGTAGCCAGCTCCTCGAGCGCTTCCAGGCCCTTGACCATTTTCTGCTTCAGCACCAGCCGCTGTGGCGGCCACGGCCGTTCACCGAGCTGCAGCTGGGCTGGGAAAGCCAGTACCCAGAGCTGTCCGCATGGCTGCGCAATCGCACCCTGGAACAAGCCGAAGCCGTCCAGCAACACCCGGAACAGCTCCCGGCCCCGGCCCCCTTCCCGCAACTGGCCAGCCTGGCCCGGCAGTTGTCTGCCGTCGGTGAATTGCCCGACGCGGGCCTACACCAGGCCGGCCATCGCCTTGACGCTAACGTCCCTGGGCGCAAATGGCAGCAGATCGAGGCCTTCAGCCGCCGCCTGAGCTTCAGCCAGCCCACCCGGCACTGGCTGGACTGGTGTTCGGGCAAGGGCCACCTGGGCCGCCGCCTGCTGCAAGCCGGCCAGCAATTGACCTGCCTGGAGTACGACGCCGAGCTGGTCAACGCCGGCCAGGCGCTGAGCGATCACCATCAACTGCCCGCCCACCATGTGCAGCAGGATGTAATGGCCGCAGACAGCATGCAGCAGCTGGATGGCGACAAAAGCGTGATTGCCCTGCATGCCTGTGGCGATCTGCATGTGCGCCTGCTGCACCTGGCCAGCCAGCAAGGCTGCCCACAAATGGCCGTGGCGCCGTGCTGCTACAACCGCATCCAGGGCGACCAGTACAAGGCGATATCCACAGCCGCACAGGCGTCGGCCCTGCAGTTGTCGATCGGCGATCTGGGCCTGCCGCTGAGCGAGGCCGTCACCTCCAGCGCCCGGGTACGCCGCCAACGCGACAGCTCGATGGCCAGGCGCCTGGGTTTCGACCTGCTGCAGCGCCAACAGCGGGGTATCGATGCTTACCTGCCAACACCTTCATTGCCGGTCGATTGGCTGAAGAAGCCCTTCGAGCAGTACTGCCGCGACCTTTCCGCGCTGCGCCAGGTCAAACTGAGCGGCACGACGGACTGGGCCGCCCTTGAGTCGCAGGGCTGGCAACGGCTGGCTCAGGTGCGCAACCTGGAGCTGGTGCGCAACCTGTTCCGCCGCCCACTGGAACTGTGGCTGGTGCTCGACCGAGCCTTGTACCTCCAAGAGCAAGGTTATGCCGTGCGCGTAGGACTGTTCTGCGAATACCCGCTGACGCCACGCAACCTGTTGCTACTGGCCGAACGCGACGGATCGCCGCAGCGCAGCTGACAACCTGTGGATAAGTCTGTGCACAAGCTTGTGATGAAAATGTCCAAGGCTTGGATCCAAGCGCTATTTGCGCCGCTTTGCTTATTCCGCTTACCAGCTGAAAACCAGCAAAAACAGGGCTTTGCGCAAAGACCGGTGGCACTGCCAGTCGGCATGCCTTTCGCGCAAGCAAAAAATGCCGCTTGTGCATAAGCATTTCGGCGGCAAGCTGGAAACCGCCTGAAACAGGGCATTTCAAGCCAGTTTCAACAGGCCCATGCCGACCAGAAGCAGCGCCAACCCCAGCCAGCCACGGCCGGCCAGACGTTGACCGAACAGCGCCCAACCCATGGCGACAGTGGCCAGGATGCCGAAGCCGCCCCAGATGGCATAGGCCAGCGACAACTCGATGTCCTGCACCGCCTGAGCCAAAGCGGTGAAGGCCGCCAGCACGCAGAAGATCGAGGCCACGCCCAGGCCCTTGCGACGAAAACCGTCGGAATACTTGAGCAGCAGGTTGGCCAGCACTTCCAGCACGATGGCCAGGCCCAGCCAGGCAAAGGGAATCAGCATGGCAATGCCTCCCCTTCAACCACGACGGGCTTGCTGCGGGTACCCGCCTTGATCAGCAGGATGCCGGCAATCATCACCGCCAGCCCCAGGGCCTTGGCCCAGCCCAGGCTTTCGCCCAGCCAGAGCACACTGACCAGAGTGATCAGGACGATGCCGATCCCCTCCCACAGCGCATAGGCCACGCCGACCGGCACACGCTTGACCGCCAGGGCCAGGAAGAAATACGACAGGCAGATCATGACGTACATCACGGCATGCCCAACCACGGGGAAATGAGTGGCGGCGAGTTTCATCGACGCCGTGCCGATCACCTCGGCGGTGATGGCGACGATCAGATAGATCCAGGAACGCATGGTGCCCTCCCATGGGCGACACAGCAGCCGAGCGCACAGGCGTCGGCGCAATACAGAATGGTTTAAGGCTGTAGTGGGAGGGTGGCGCTAGAGGTCGCCGGTCCAGTGACGCTCACGGGAAACCAGGCGGGAGGTGGAGAGGAGCTTGAAAGCTTTACTGTTCAACATAATGAACAACAAATTAGCTTATGCAATCGAAAAAGTCAAAACGATAGAAAAAACACAAATAAAGACGCTGTTAAATTGCAGTGATACCGAACAAACTCCTGAAAACATCCAGAACGGCGCGTAAATTATATTAACCACCCATGGAGCGACTGGAACACAGCATGCCTCGTGGCCCCGCAAGTCATCCACCGCACGGCTAAGCTTCATCGGCTCGTTCGGTGTATCATCGCTGGCTGTCCACGTGATCATGCACTGTTCAATCGAGCCAACACGCGCAGAACAACCCTCCCGGTGATCTGCCGGCACTGTGCGAAAAATGATCAAGGATGCCAACAACCGTGATTGTTCGCGTAGGGGCATGGCCTCATCGTATTAACGAGACGTGCGTCACAGCTGCCAATACCCAAGCTACTGGCCCCCGCGAGGGAGCAGCTAGCATTGCAGCCGCCTCTAGAACACAGACTGACCTTGGAACGGATTCGAACATCGTGAAACACGCCAAGCCCTTCGCCCTGCTGACCGTCGCCCTGGCCCTGACTGGCTGCGCCAGCAGCACGCCCCAGGCCAAACCGACACCGCTGGACTGGAACATGCCCGGCATGCAGCTCGGCGGCGACCGAGGCCTGCCGCTGCACGTCGCCACCCCCTGCCGCAAGCGCGGCTGCGACAACGACAAGCTGTTCTTCAACCCCGGCAAGAGCGAACCAAGCGTCACCACCATCCACCGCGGCTGGTAGGAAAATTCTCCTTTGCGCTCGGTGACTTAGGGCGTTACGCATTGATTGCAAGAAGTAGTTTACAGCCGCGAATCCATCGCTATAATGACGCCCCTGTGCCGGTATAGCTCAGATGGTAGAGCAACTGACTTGTAATCAGTAGGTCCCGGGTTCGATTCCTGGTGCCGGCACCACCTTAGAAGCCCCGCAATGCGGGGCTTTCGCGTTTCTGGCGTTTGAAAATCTGGATCGCACAGCCTTTCAAGTGTCCACATTTCGTCCACACACCGCCAAAATCTTTTACCAAACAGTCAATGACTTACCGGTCCTCAGCGCTTCGTCAAGGGTACTGAGGGTGGATTTGAACGGTAGATTGTCGCGCGTGCCTTCGTACAAGCGCCCTCCTTCTGAAGTGTCGGCACGCACACTGTCCATCAGCTGATAAAAGCGAACAACGTGCCTAGCGTCCTTTTCACTGAGCACACCTAGTTTCGAGGCATTGGCTTGATAGACTCGGTTGTAATGCTCACACGACCCCGCCGCCGACGCCCAGGACACAGGAACAGATTGAGGCTGCTGAAAGGGCGTGGCGCGATGCGGCAGTAAACGCCGTGCTATGGCTGCGGGAGCGCCACCGCGACGAACAGGATCTACAGCGCAGCACAACGCTTACCAGTGAGCGCTTCGCCGAGCTACTTGTCTACTTGCAGTCCCTGCGCGATTGGCCGCAGTCCGACGCCTTTCCTGACGCTGCAAGTCGACCGCATGAGCCGGTATGGGTGCAGGAGGCGCGGGCATGACCTGGTCACCCGTGGCCATGCGCTGGCCGACCGAGGCCACCGCCTGGATGAACCAGCTGGGCGCCGCCCAGGCACTGGCCGGCGGTGAGCTGGCCAGCACGGGCAAGCGCCTGGAAGGCCTGCAGCAGCACGCCACCACCAACCCCGGCCCGGTCGGCGCCGCCGCCCAGGGCGCGATCAGCGCGGGACGCCAGGCGCTGGCCGAGCAGCTGAGCGATGCGCCGGCCTGCCTGACCGTGACGCCGTTCCAACCCGGGGTTGGCCAGGGGCGCGGCTACCAGCGCTTCCTGTCGGCGCCGAACCTCCTGCAGGCGCTGGCCAACAAACTGACCGACACCACCGACGAAGGCCGGCCCCAGGGCAATCAGCACGCCCTGTGCCTGCTGTTCCTGGCTACGCGCTTCGATCAGCTAGCCGCGAGCCTGGCGCGCTTCAATGCGCTTATGCCGGTACCGGACCTGGTACGTGCCCAACGGCGTGCCGAGCACCTGGCGAAGCTGCAAACCGAAAAGTGGCAGATCCTGCAGGCGGGCCAACTGCCGCGCTGGCAGCCACTGCCCCTGGAGCGCTGCACGGTGCTCAAGGCCGCCCAGCAGTCGATGGCGGGGCAGATCGCGGTCCTGGAGGGCTACGCCGCAGATAGCGCCCCGATGGGCGACCTTGCGGCGCTGGCGGGCCGTAAAGCAGCTCAGCAGCGCGAACGCGACCAGAAACTGGCCGATCTGCGCCGCGTGCTCGAGGACGACCAGGCCAGCAGCCTGATCCAAGCGCGCATGCTCGCCCCGGGCAGCACCGCCGAGTTGCGGCGCAGCCTGCTGGACGGTGACGCGCCGGGGCATGAATGGGTGATGAGCGCCGGCGCGCTCCTGGTCGGCTCGCAGAAGGGCCTGAGCTTTGTCCGTGAAATGGTGGGCCTATGACACTCCTCCTGCTCGATGGTGAGCCAGTCCAGGGCAAGACACTGAAAGTCACGGGTAACCTTCGGATCGAGGCCGACGATATGTCCGGCCAGACCAGCAACACCGAGACGGCGCACAAGGGCTTCAAGCCCAAGACCCTCACTGTCACGCTGACGATCCCGTTCGTGAACAGCGACTGGCTGCGCGACCTGATGCGCCTGGCCGAGGCCACCGAGGGCGGTGGCCAGCTCAAGACCTACCGGGTAGTAAACGACACGGCGGCAGCCTTTGGCATGCGCCAAGTCCAGTTTGCCGAGGGCGTCAGCGCCCGGGAGGACGACACCCTGGCGTGCTGGCGTATCCAGTTCGGCCTGGCCGAGAAGAAGTCCAACCCGGAGAAGGTCGAGAAACGCCGGGAGAAAAACGGCGTCACTGCGCAATCCGGTACCGGGTCAGCGGTCGGTGGTGCCGGTGGCGAAGACGGCAAGGGCCATGAGCTGACGGGCTTCGAGGCCACGCTGAAAAAGGTGGATGACTGGCTTGGGGGCGACAAATGAAGCTGCACCAGGTCTTGTCGATCGGCGGCGTGAACTATGACCTGGCTCGCGCCGATGTGCGCCTGGAGCTGCGCAACCCGGGGCGGGCGACGTTCACCGTCCAGGCCGGCGCGCCGCTCAAGGGCCTGGTCACGCTCGATGTCGGCTACAACGACAAGCCGCTGCAGCGGCATTTCATCGGCTATGTGGAGCGAAGCACCGCGGCTAACGCCCGTGAGCAGGTGGTGTTCTGCCGCGAGCTGGCCGCGATCCTGGCCAAGCCGCTGCCGATGAACCTGCGTCATGTGGATCTGCGCGGTGTCCTCGAGGAGATCAGCCGGCAAACCGGGCTGCGTTTCCGCGTGCCCGACCAGCCCTACGCCTCAACCCGGGCGCCGTTCTTCTACAGCCTGGCCGCTGGCTTCCAGGCGATGGAAAGCCTGGCTCAGGTGTTCAACATCCCCGACTTCGTCTGGCAGCAGCAGGGCGATGGCGAGGTGTTCGTGGGCAGCTGGGCCGATAGCTATTTCGGCATGCGCCCTGCGCTGCAGCTGCCGGTCGAGCTGTTCGACCAGTACCAGGGCAACCAGAGCGCCATGATTGCAGCCCTGCCCGGGCTGCGTCCTGGTGCAACAATCAACCAGGGCGAGCGCGTGACCCATGTCGCGCTCGCCGGCAACCAGATGGCCATCCGATGGAAGACGCAATCCGCCGCGCAGTAGAGCGCCAATTCCCTGAAATCACCGGGGGCTATCACCTGCCACGCTTCGGTCGCGTGGTCGCGGTACCGGATGCGCCGGCGGCGCCCGGGCTGTGTGACGACTTCCGCCCGCGCTTCGGCGTCGACGTCCAGGTACTGCTACCGGACGGCGAGCCGGACCCAGCGCTGCCGGTGTTCACCAGCCTGCCGCTGCCGGCGCCGATGGGCGGCCAGGAGGCCGGCATGTTCGGTTTCCCCGAGGAAGGCACGACCGTGGTCGTGTCGTTCGCCTACGGCCTGCCGCACAAGCCGTTCATCCAGCAGATCCTGCCGCACGGACTGAGCCTGCCCCGGGTACCGAAAGGGGACCAGGTCTGGCAGCACAGCGAGGCCTGTCAGCAGCGTGTGGACGCGGACGGCAACTGGCTGCGCCAGACGGATGGAAAGATCCAGGACAAGGCGATCGAGCGCGAAGTGGAATCGCTGGCCAACCGCGAGCAGTTCCAGAGCCACACCAGGAACGTGGACGACCACTCGACCGAGACGGTGGGCGGGGTGAAGAAGATCGAGGCTCTGGGCGCGCTCAAACTGCTGTCCGGTGGATCCGCGAGTCTGGCTGCTGTTGATGACCTACACCAAGCGACGGGGCGCGACCTCAATCTGGTGGTGGGGCAGAAGCTCAATGCGGCGATCGGCGGCGAGTTGCAAGAGCGTATCGAAGGTATCCGTAAGAGCGTAGCTGGAGTGAGTCAGCACCTACAAGCGCCAATGACGTGGCTGGGATCAGAAGAAGTCAATGCACTTCAACTAATTTGCGAATTAATAAATATCGTTTCACTAATGAATTTAGAGTTGGCCGACCACATACATCGACCTAACTCAACCCCATACAACTCAAATTTCTTCCGCGCTATATCTGAAGAGGCTAAACCCCTCCATTCGCAATGCACAGACATAACACTTAAGAACAACTGAGCAACATATCAACCACTTAATCTAGAAGCACCATAAACTCTAGATCCGAACAAATTACCTTTGGTAAATTTATCTAAAGCCTCTTTCTTCCTGAAACGTTCCTGGGCGTTTTGTAGAGTGTGCACATCACTTTTCAATCGACTAATCAGAACTTGAGACTTTTCATCTTTCAGCTTGAGATCCTCCATTTCTTGAAGTGTACTCTCAATATCGTGCATCGCTTTATCTCTCTGCATTATCGCCTGTTCAAGCTCTGCAACGATACGCCTCTTCTCCGTTTCAGCTTTTTTTAATTCGGCACTAAGCTCCTTAGCATATAGCCCCATTTCGTCTGCACTACCAGCCAATCCGGAGAACAAGCGAAGAAATACCGCAATTTGCTCATTATCAGAAAAGTCCGGGTAGCGAATAGTATGATCTATCTCGCTCCAACCCTCTTGAAAAATTGTACGAACCTGAATTTCCGGATAGTAAGTTGTTTTCTCCGGTTGAATCCTAACAATGTAATGTATTGACCTATAACCATCATCATGAACTTTTACAATCCCTCCCCTATCTTGTATCTCCGATGGGGTCTTATCGCCATCACGAATATAAACAACAACTTCCTCCGCAAGCTCCCAGACATCTCTAATTGCCTGATCAACCTCGACACAATCATCCTTAAACAGATGAAGCGCGCGTACCCCTATGAGATCAGTAACAACAGACACATAATTATCTTTGTTTATGCCGACCCACTTATCCTTAGGCTTTTCCTCTAGATTTTTTCTAACAATTTTCTTTAACAAGCCGATCGGACTTTTTATTCGCCACCTTACCGAGTGGACTCGATCGAACTGTTGTATACGAGAAGAAATCATTTTTGCAGCAGCAACCAAAGATGGCTGAATCCTTACGAAATCATTATAAATACTTAACAAATTACCCCACTCACACTTCGAAGCATCCCACTCATCCAAAGTTAAATCAGCTTCTTTCAAAAAGAAATCCAATTCCATATCCATGGCAAACCTCATGTAATCAAATCAAGCCGCATTAGTGAATCGTGGTACTTAACCAACTCGAAGTCGTAACTCCCAGCTAAATGCTGAACATAGAGCAACTCAACGTGACTGTACTCTGGCACCGAGAGAATACTCTGTAATTTATTCACAAATTCCAGATCTGTTTTTAGTCCAACAACAACTGTCTTCAGCGCTTCTGCTGGAAATGGACAAAGTCCTGCTCGATTTGAAATCAATCGATATTCTTTCTCATAGGACCACTTGTCCGACTTATACAACAAGTTCGCCCTCATCAACTGAGAGATTTGATGAGTATAGAAATTATCACCCAACTCATCACTATATTCGCAATCACTCTCCCAGGGACGAACGAACTCACCTAACTTTTCTGCCAACTCAAGAAATACTCGCTGATACTGCGGCCTCTCCGAATAAAGGATCTCATTTCGGATAAACACCCTTTCATCAGCAATCAAGTTAGTGTCAAAGCCTAAAGCCACTCCCATATGTGACCCACCATAATGCGACCATAGTAGTGCATCAATCGGTGTAAGCGACAAGGAGAAAATCCCGAGACGACTCAAAAACCACTGTAGAGCACCATTTAACCCTAATTGCTTTCCGTCGCGCCCAGGGAAGTCATGTTTGTTCAACAAGTAAATCAAAAAAGCCTTACGCAGATACTCTTCGCTATGATTGCGGGGAAACATTTCAACAACGCGCTGATATTCCTTATCGATATTGATCTGGGAATCCAATGGATCATTTAAGCTTTCAGGAGGTGAAAAATATATCTCCCTATTTCGAATAACATTTAGGGTTCTCTCACTTGCGTCACGATATTTAAATTTCAAATCATCCATATAAACAGCTCTCATCCCTTACTCGACCTTCACTAGCATAAGGCCACCCCTCTACTTGTTATCACGTACTCCCCGGAGCAGTCAAAAGTTGTTCTCGAATCAATAGTGGGATTGGAAATCACTTATCCCCCTCCCGCCGACGCGCTTCCCCTCGTAGAAAAGTGCAAAGGGCCAGGTGGGTGCAAGGGAGGGCTACGGCAGGCGCGGCGCGGGCCGCCGGGGAGGAAGGGGCATTGCACGCTGTGCAAAGGATTGAGGGCTTGTGCAGGGTTATGCTGCTGAGGGTGTCCACAAAGTGTCCACATTGCTCCCGGATACCTGACCCAAATATCCGTGAATAACCAGGAAAACCAAAGGATAAACGGCTTTTATCAATGAGTACTGGCCGATAGGGTGGACTTGTAATCAGTAGGTCCCGGGTTCGATTCCTGGTGCCGGCACCATACTCAAAAAGCCTCGACGTCAGTCGGGGCTTTTGCGTTTCTGGGGGTCATCCAGCCATACACCCCACCCCGTCACTCCAGCAACAACGCCTTATGCAGCTTCCTGATCTCCGGCCCACTAAGCTCCAGCGCCACATGCTTGCCCTCCTTCCCCAGCCCGTTGATCAGCACGATCCCTCCTTTGGCAAACGTCCTTTCCTGAGCAAGCGGATAAAGCGCAATGATGTGATCGATGCTGATCACATACTGACGGTGATTGCTGACTTCGAAACTGACGAAACGGCTCACTCCCTGTGCTCCCTGAGTCGCTGCATGTGGCAGCCCGCGTAACTCCATAGTAGCTATCGGCCACAATTGCGACAGATTGCCCTGCCGCTCGATTTCTTGTTTGGGCTCAATAAACCCTGCTTTCAAAATGGGTATTCCTGTGCCGACGGCTTTCGTCGACCTAAGGAGAAGTCCCATGAGTGAGCAACAAGGCGTAGCCCTGACGCGGCGCGGGGTGCTGGCGGGGGGTGTATTGCTGGGGGTTGGCAGCAGCGTGCTGGCCAGCGGCCTGGCCCGGGCCGCGGCACCGGCGACCAACAATCCGCCCACGGACCTGACCCGGCTGGAACGCACCCGGGTCGAGCTGGTTGCACCGCCCCAGGTACATGCCCACAGCCAGCGCGCGCCTGGCAAACCGCGGATCGTCGAGTTCCGCATGGAGATCGAGGAGAAAGAACTGGCGGTCGACAGCGAGGGGGCCTACATCCATGCCATGACCTTCAACGGCTCGGTGCCCGGTCCGCTGATGGTGGTGCACGAGGGCGACTACGTGGAGCTCACCCTGGTCAACCCGGCCAGCAACAGCATGGTGCACAACATCGACTTCCATGCCGCCACCGGCGCGCTTGGCGGTGGTGAGCTGACCCATGTGAAGCCCGGCGAGCAGGTGAAGCTGCGCTTCAAGGCGGATCGCGCCGGGGTGTTCGTGTACCACTGCGCGCCGGGCGGGGTGATGATCCCCTGGCATGTGGTGTGCGGCATGAACGGCGCAATCATGGTGCTGCCGCGGGACGGCCTGCGGGACGGCGACGGGCGTGCGCTGCAATACGACAAGGTCTGGTACATCGGCGAGCAGGACTACTACATCCCGCGCGACAAGGACGGCAAGTACAAGCGCTACGCCAGCCCATCGGCGAGCTTCGCCGACATGTACCAGGTAATGAAGGGGCTCATCCCCACGCACGTGGTCTTCAATGGCAGCGTCGGCGCGCTGACCGGCCAGCACGCGCTCACCGCCACGCTCGGCGAAACGGTGCTGATCGTCCACTCGCAAGCCAACCGCGACACCCGCCCGCACCTGATCGGCGGCCATGGTGACTACGTGTGGGCCGCCGGCAAGTTCGCCAACCCGCCGCAGCGCAACCTGGAAACCTGGTTTATCCCCGGCGGTGCCGCAGGCGCGGCGCTGTACACCTTCCGCCAGCCTGGCCTGTACACCTACCTCAATCACAACCTGATCGAGGCCGTGATGCTGGGTGCCGCTGCGCACGTGCAGGTCGAAGGGCAATGGAACGACGACTTGATGAAACAGCTGGAAGCGCCTGGACCGATTCGCTAGCGGCGACCGGCATCATTTGCGAAGACTTCGCATTCGCAGATGATTTTTTGTTACGATTACGTCGTTTCACGCACTGCCGGCATGCCGGCCTGCGCGGGGATGACGTTGATCGTAACGAGCGCTGCCGCTCGCATTTTTACAGGTACCCCTCCATGAGCACCACCCTGCTGGTTGTCGACGATGACGACGAGATTCGCGAACTTCTTTGCGATTATCTGAGTGATGCCGGCTACCAGGTATTGCCGGCCGCAGATGGCGAGCAAATGCGCACGCAACTGGCCCTGCACAAGGTCGACCTGGTGGTGCTGGACCTGATGCTGCCCGGCGAGGATGGCCTGAGCCTGTGCCGGCAGTTGCAGGGGCTGCCGGGGCCGGCGGTGATCCTGCTGTCGGCCAAGGGCAGCACCCTGGACCGCATCACTGGCCTGGAAGCAGGCGCCGACGACTACCTGGCCAAGCCCTTCGACCCCCTCGAACTGGTTGCCCGGATCAAGGCTGTGTTGCGCCGGCCCATGCACCTGGAGGCCAACGGCGACGAAAGCAATGCCCAACCCCAACGATTCGCAGGCTTTGAACTGGACCCCATCAAACGGTTGCTCACCCACCCCGACGGCAAGGCCCTGACCCTGCCACGCTCCGACTACCGGGTACTGCACGAACTGCTGCAGGCCGATAACCGCGTGGTATCCCGCGATCATCTGACACGTAGCGCGTTCGGCCGCGACCACCTGCCCGACGACCGGTCGGTGGACATGTGCATCAGCCGCCTGCGCCAACAGTTGCGCCGTGCGCCGGGCCAAGCCGCGCAAATCCTCACCATCCGCAACCAAGGCTACTTGCTGAACCTGCGCCGCGAAGCCTCGGGCACCTGACGGCTGCCCAAAGCGGGCTCAGCGTCGCTATTTGCAGTCGCCCTGCAGGATTCTCAGCGCGGCTTCAGCCAGGAAGCCCGAGCGGCTTTTCTGCTCTGGATGGTTCTTCACGTAGGCATCGATGCGGGTGAGCAGGTAGGCCGGCAGGGTGATGTTGAGCTTTTCGGCCTTGCCCAGGTAGCGGGTGATATCGATGTCGATGAGTGCCCAGGTGCATCCGGCGTAGTCAGGGTTGGCCGCATGGACACTCACCTTGCTGGCCTTGGGGATTTCCTGGCCGTCCTGGGCGAGCAGTTCGAGGTGGCCCTCGATGGCCTCGCGGGCCATGGCGATGGCGTCATCGAGGTCTTCACCGGCCGAAAAGCAGCCCGGGATGTCCGGGACTTCCACGCCCCAGGCGTGCTGATCGTCGCCGGGCAGGATGGCGATGGGGAATAACATGGCAGTGGCTCTCCTGGTCTGTTGATGAACCCCTTCCTTGGGCAATTCGCAGCAGTGGTTAGTATAACCACCGATTAATATCTATCAACACCATACCCACCAACCCGACCAGCGGGCCTCCTGGATGGGAAGTAGGGTCAGGGAACAGAGCAAGCCAGACACGCAAGTGATGCCGGATCTTGCAGCTCAAACGCCACACCCCACGCCCATGTAAGAGTCTTTTACCGAAACCCCTGGTTTTCCGCGCACAGGCTTTGCCTATCCTAGGCCGCGTCATCCCGCCTGCGATGGACCCATGAACGATTCGCTCCCCAGCCGTTATGCCTGCCTGGCCCTGTGCCTGGTCTTCACCCTTGCCAGCATCCCCTTCCTGATCCAGCACAGCTGGCTGTGGCCATTCACCCTGGTGACCGCGCTGCTCAGCCTGGTCGGCCTCAATGATCTGCGCCAGAGCCACCACGCGGTGCGGCGCAACTACCCGATCCTGGGCAACATCCGCTACCTGATCGAAACCATCCGGCCAGAGATTCGCCAGTACCTGATCGAGGGCGACGACGACAAGCTGCCGTTCTCCCGCGCGCAACGTTCGCTGGTCTATGCCCGGGCCAAGAACGAGAGCGCCGAGAAGGCATTCGGCACCCTCAATGATGTGTACAAGCCGGGCTTCGAGTTCATCAGCCATTCGATGCTGCCCGTGCCACAGGCCGATCCTGCGTCATTTCGCATTCGCATCGGCGGGCCGCAGTGCACCCAGCCGTATTCGGCGTCGATCTTCAATATCTCGGCCATGAGCTTCGGCGCGCTCAGTGCCAATGCCATCGCCGCGCTGAACAAAGGAGCGCGCCTGGGGCGCTTTGCCCATGACACCGGCGAGGGCAGCATCAGCCCTTATCACCGCGAACACGGCGGCGATCTGATCTGGGAAATCGGCAGCGGCTATTTCGGCTGCCGCACCGAGGACGGCCGCTTCGACCCCGAGCGCTTCGCCGAACAGGCTCGCGATGGCCAGGTGAAGATGATCGAGATCAAGCTCAGCCAGGGCGCCAAGCCGGGCCATGGCGGCATCCTGCCGGGGCACAAGGTCAGCGCCGAGATCGCCGCCACCCGGGGGGTGCGCGAGGGCCAGGACTGCATCTCGCCGGCCGCCCACAGCGCCTTCCGCACCCCGCTGGAGCTGCTGCAGTTCGTCGCCAGTCTGCGCGAGCTGTCAGGCGGCAAACCGGTAGGCTTCAAGTTCTGCCTGGGCCACCCGTGGGAATTCATGGGTATTGCCAAGGCCATGCTCGCCACCGGCATCACCCCGGACTTCATCGTCGTCGATGGCAAAGAAGGCGGCACCGGCGCGGCGCCCCGGGAGTTCTCCGACAACATGGGCATGCCGCTGCGTGACGGCCTGATGTTCGTGCACAACACCCTGGTGGGCCTGAACCTGCGCGAACGCGTGCGCATCGGCGCGGCGGGCAAGATCGTCAGCGCGTTCGACATCGCCAGCGTGCTGGCCATCGGCGCCGACTGGGTCAACTCGGCACGCGGCTTCATGTTCGCCATCGGCTGTATCCAGTCGCAAAGCTGCCACACCAACAAGTGCCCCACCGGCGTGGCCACCCAGGACCCGCTGCGCCAGCGTGCGCTGGTGGTACCGGAGAAAGCCGAGCGGGTCGCGAGTTTTCACCGCAACACCCTGCATGCCCTGGCCGAGATGCTCGCCGCTGCGGGGCTGGATCACCCGTCCGAGCTCAAGCCCAAGCACCTGGCACGGCGTATCAGCCCCAGTGAGATCAGCCTGTTTTCGCAGCTGCACGCCTTCCTCAAACCGGGTGAATTGCTCAGCGGCTCGATCGATAACCCGTTCTATGCACGGATGTGGCGGATGGCGCGGGGGGACAGCTTTGCGCCGCAGATGGGGGAAGTCGAGGGGGTGCCTGCGGCAGCCGTGGCACGCCACAAACAAACAGCCCCGGCATAGGCCGGGGCTGCTGATGACGCCGGATCAGGATCAGAAGATGCTGATCGGGTACTCGACGAATACGCGAACTTCGTTGCCGTCGTCGTTGTACTCGCTTTGACGGACTGCAGTGTTGGTACGCAGGAACGAGCTACGCAGCTTGATCGACAGGTCCTTGGCCGGGCCTTCCTGAACGACGTAGCGCAGCTGGTTGAAGATCTCGCGCTCCTTGCCTTCGCCGAAGCCTTGCGGGGTGCCGACAGTGCGGGTGTTGATGTTGTCACCCACCACGTAGGCGACCTTGTAGGTCAGGCCCGGTACGCCGAAGGCGCCGAAGTCCAGGCCGTAGCCCAGCTGCCAGGAACGCTCGTCTTCGGCGTTGAAGTCGGACCAGTAGGAGTTGGCCAGGTAGATGGTCGAACCACCGTCACTGGTACCACCTGCGCTCTGGTAGCCGCTGTAGTTGTAGCCGGTGCTGCCGGTGCTGCGCTGGTGCGCCAGGGTGATCGAGTGCGGGCCGAAGGCGTAGGTGGCCGCCAGGCTCCAGATGGTGTTGTCGTCGCCGGTCAGCTTGGCGCTGCGCACGAACTTGTCGTCGATGCTGGTCTTGTAGCCGTTGAAGTCCAGGGTCAGGGACTGGTCATTGGCGATCGGGAAGACGTAGTTCAAGCCCAGGTAGTGCTTCTTCATCACATCTTCGTTGTCTGCGGTGTACAGCGAAGCGGTGAAGTTGTCGGTGAACTTGTAGCTACCACCCAGCACGTCGATCGACTTCAGGCCGCCGCTGTCACGCCCTTCGGCGCTCTTGCGGGCTTCCTGGGTGAAGTGGCCGGCGTTCAGCTCCAGGCCCTTGATCTCCTTGGAGGTGATCATGGTGCCGGTGAAGCTTTCCGGCAGCAGACGGCCGTCGTCGTAGTTCAGCACCGGCAGGGCCGGCATCTGGTCACCGTACTTGAGCACGGTGTTGGAGATGCGGAATTTCACGGCTGCGCCGGCACGGGCCAGGTCGTGTGGGCTGCTGGCGTTGCCGTCGGCGTTCTTGGTGTTGTGCGGCTTGAAGAAGTCGACGCCACCACCACCGTTGTGGCCTTTGCCGCCGTCCAGACGCACGGCGTACAGGCCGAAGGCGTCGACACCGACACCGACGGTGCCCTGGGTGAAGCCCGAAGAGAAGTTACCGATGAAGGCCTGGCCCCATTCGATCTGGTCGTCGGTGCCGTGCTTCTTGTCACGGTTGATGTAAGCGTTGCGCAGAAGGACGTTGGCGTGGCTGTCCTCGATGAAACCTTTGCTGTCGGCCTGCTCGTTGGCCTGGGCCTGGGTCGCGGCGATCATCGCCAGGGCGACCAGGCTGATCCTGGTTTTCAACATTTTATTTTCCTTATTGCTTAATCAAAAACGCTCTGCATGAGAACGCCAGGAACCAACGCCCCTTCGTAGGTTCGACGCTATGCGGATCCAGGCCGCAAGGCCCCGGAGGCGTAGAGGCCGAATCCTAGCCGTGCCTGCTTATACATGTCAAAAAATCGTGAATTGCAGGTTGATATAACTAAAAAAAAGGTCTGGAACAGTGCATTTCCACGCACTAATGCCCAGCTTCTGCGCAAATTTGTCTCTTTCAGCTTTATCCGAAAAATCTCGCACAACGGTCATCTAAGTGGGCAACGCGCACACGCGAGCTCGGTACCGGTCGAATCGCCCAGAAAGGACTAGTTACAAAGTGATACAAACGTAAAGACAACTCTTTACGAATAGACGAGCAACAGCAAATAGCAAGCATTACCATTCGCGCCCAATTTCTCACTTGCGTAGATGGATGCCTGCAATGCCCGCCCCTTGCCGCCTTTCACCCCTGACCCTGGGCTTGTCGCTGTTATTCAGCGCCGGCCTGGCCAGCGCCGCCACCACCACCCTGCCGGAAACCGCAGTCACCGCCGACAGCGAGCGCGAGGAGGACAACCCACGGGTACGCGAAGTGAGTACGGCGACCCGTACCTCGACCCCGGTGCGCTATGTGCCCCAGGCCATCGACACGGTGAAGACCAGCAATGTGCTGGACTATGGCAGCAGCACCCTGGGCGAAGCGCTGGAAGGTATCCCCAACGTCAGCAGCGGCGCCGACACGCGTTTCGACAGCGTACGCATCCGCGGCTTCGAGGCCAGCAACGACTTCTACCTGGACGGTGTGCGCGACGACAGCCAGTACGTGCGCGACCTGCACAACATCGAGCGGGTCGAAGTGCTCAAGGGCCCGGCCGCGGTGCTGTATGGCCGAGGCAGCCAGGGTGGCATCGTCAACCGGGTGAGCAAGGCGCCGGAACATGGCCGCCGCTCGACCATCGAAGCCCAGGGCGGCAGCCAGGACCTGCGCAGCCTGTACGCCGACCTCAGCGCCGACCCCAGCGATACCATCAGCCTGCGCCTGAACATGGGCAATGAAGACAGCAACAGCTTCCGCCACGGCGTCGATGGCAACCGCCAGCTGTTCGCCCCTTCCATGAGCTGGCAGCTGAACCCCGACCTGAACTGGCTGGTGCAGTACGAGTACAGCCGCTACAACCGCACGCCGGACCGCGGCATCCCCGGCAACCCGTTGACCGGGCGCCCGGCGGACGTCAGCCGCAGCGCCACCTATGGCGATACCCAGCGCGACTACATCGACGACCGCGCCCAGTCGCTGCGCTCGCGGCTGAACTACCAGCTCAGCGACAACTGGCAACTGCGCCATACCCTGGGCCTGTTCAAGCTCGACAGTGAATTCGACAACACCTACCAGACCGCCTACAACCCGCGCACCAACCTGGTCACCCGCCAGCGTTGGCAGCAGGACCTGAACACCCGCAACCTGTTCAACAACCTCGAGGCCGAGGGCGATGTCAGCACCTGGGGCCTGGAGCATAAACTGCTGCTAGGCCTGGAATTCGGCAGCCAGCGCCGCGACCCGACGCTGTACAACGCCGCCACTTCGGGCCCTGGCGCGCGCCCGGTGCCGGCCCTGAACCTGGACAGCCCCAACCGCAACCTGCAGCACAATGGCCGCATGGCGGTGTCGAGCAACAACCACACGGTGGTCGAGAGCCGTGGCATCTACCTGCAGGACCAGATCCGCCTGAACGACCAGTGGCAGATCCTTGCCGGCCTGCGCTTCGACCAGTTCGAGGTGGAAACCACCAACAAACTGCGCAACCTCTCCGAGAAGCAGAACGACAACAGCTTCAGCCCGCGCCTGGGCGTGGTCTACACGCCATGGCGCGACCACTCCTTCTACGCCTCCTGGAGCAAGACCTACTCGCCCGTCGGCGGTGGCCTGATCGGCATCACCCCTGGCGCGGCCGGCAACACCAACGACACCGACCCGGAACTGACCCGGCAGAAGGAAATCGGGGTCAAGAGCGACTGGTTCGACGAGCGCCTGACCACCACCCTGGCGCTCTACGAACTGGAGCTTTACAACCGCCGCACCCGCGACCCGATCGACCCGAACATCACCCTGATGTCTGGCCTGCAGCGCTCGCGCGGCATCGAGCTGACCGCCACCGGCAATGTGGTCGGCAACTGGTATGTACGCGGCGGCATCGGCCTGCAGGACGCGAAGATCGTCGAGGACAACAATGGCCAGGAAGGCAACCGCATCAACGACGTGGCCCGGCGCAACGCCAGCCTGTTCGTGACCTGGAAGCCGGAGCTGGGCTGGTATGCCGAAACCGGCATGACCCTCGTGGGTGACCGCTACGCCGACAACCAGAACACCGTGATCCTGCCGGGTTATGGCCGTTGGGATGCCCTGGCCGGCTATCGCACCCATGACTGGGACGTGCGCGCGGCACTGAAGAACATCACCGACAAGACCTACTACGATTCGGCCACCAGCGCGGCGCAGATCCAGTATGGCGATCCGCGTAGCCTGGTGGTGACCGGCAGCTACAGCTTCTGACGCCATCGCTGGCAAGCCAGTTCCCACCCAACGGACTGCCGTCCTCTGTAGGAGCGGCCTTGTGTCGCGATAGGGCTGCAAAGCAGCCCCGGCGATTTCTGCTTTCACGCTGAAATCCTGGGGCCGCTCTGCGGCCCTTTCGCGGCACAAGGCCGCTCCTACAGTGGGCGTGCAAGCCCTTTAGTAGGCCAATTTGCCGACGATGAGGCCAAACGAAAACGCCACCGCATGAGCGGTGGAGTTTTTCGTTGCGACGGGTCGATACCCGGTCAGTGCCACACAGCCAGCAGCGCTTCGAGCTCCGCATCGCTGATCAAGCCCTGTGGGTAACGCCCGTTCAGCAGACGTCGTGGGTCGGTCTTCCTGACCCGGATGCATCCATGGTCCCGCAACCACTGCGCCAGTATTTCAAGCGTTTGGTGATTCACTGCCGATGGGGGCATAGCCGACTCACTTGCTGCATTCATTTCAACACGCACTCCCTGGGCCCGTGAGCGGCCAACTTACTTAAGGTTTGTTACAGAACGGCGTGGGCCTATCTCTCTGAAACACAATGAAAAACTAATACAAGAGCTGTGCCATTCGCCGCCACCGAACGTCGCCACAAAAAAAAGCCCGTCATCAGACGGGCTTTTTTCATTCAGCTTGAATCAGCGCTTGAACGGCGCCGGCTGTTGCTGGGTCAGGCAGTGGATGTTGCCGCCGCCGAGCAACAGCTCGCGGCCAGGGATCATGACCACTTCGTGATCCGGGAAGACCTTGGCCAGGATCGCTCTGGCCTGCGCATCGGCGGGGTCGTCGAAGCTCGGCGCGATGATGCCGCCGTTGACGATCAGGAAGTTCACGTAGGAACCGGCCAGGCGCACCGACGGGTCACGCTCCTGGCTGCCGGCCACATGGTCGACACCGGCGCATTCGGCTTCGGTAGCGAACAGCGGGCCAGGGATCGGCATCTTGTGCACCACAAACTCGCGGCCTTTGGCGTCGCGGCTGTTTTTCAGCACATCGTAGGCCGCATGGCAGCGTGCGTAGTTGGGGTCGTTGGAATCATCGGTCCAGGCCAGTAACACTTCGCCTGGGCTGACGTAACAGCAGAAGTTGTCGACGTGGCCGTCGGTTTCGTCGTTGTACAGGCCGTCCGGCAGCCAGACGATGGTTTCCACCGCCAGGTGCTCGCGCAGGATGTCTTCGATCTGCTCGCGGGTCAGGTGAGGGTTACGGTTGCGGTTGAGCAGGCACTCTTCGGTGGTGATCAGGGTGCCTTCGCCATCGACATGGATCGAGCCGCCTTCAAGCACGAAACCTTCGGTGTGGTAACGCTGCACGCGCTCCATTTCCATCACCTTGGCCGCCAGTTCCTCGTCGCGGTTCCACGGTGCGTACAGGCCGCCATCGAAGCCACCCCAGGCGTTGAAGCCCCAGTCCACGCCACGGACTTCACCCTGGTCGTTGATCACGAAGGTCGGGCCGGTGTCGCGCACCCAGGCGTCGTCGTTGCTGATCTCGACCACGCGGATGTTGGGCACGTCGAGCTGGCGCCGGGCGTTCTCGTACTGGCCGGCGGAAACCGCCACGGTGACCGGTTCGAAACGGGCGATGGCCTTGGCCAGGGTCACGTGCGCGGCCTGCGCCGGCTTGCCGCCCAGGCGCCAGTTGTCCGGGCGCTCCGGCCAGACCATCCACACCTGGGTTTGCGGGGCCCATTCGGCGGGCATGTGGAAGCCGTCGGCGCGGGGAGTCGTGTTGAGGGTTTTCATCAATAACCTCTGGGGCAACTGGCGGAAGGGTGGGGCGCGCTGTGCGCGCCTCTCGCGGCACAAGGCCGCCCCTGCAGGGAATCGCGTCCCCTGTGTAGGAGCGGCCTTGTGCCGCGAAAGGACCGCAAAGCGGTCCCACCGGCTGATGGCGAACATTTATAGCCGATAAATATCTGCTTTCAAAGGTGCAATGAAGACCAATTTCGCATAAAGAATGCCTTCAACTCGATAACAATCGATTTCAAAGCCCTTCGACGAGGATCCGCTCCACGCTGTCGACGAAGTAGTCCACGCTTGCCCGCGTGGTGCACATCGGCGGCTTGATCTTGAGGATGTTCAGGTAGTCGCCGGTTGGCTGCATGAAGATCCCCAGCTCGCGCAGGCGGTTGCACAGGAGCATGGTCTCCTGTGTGGCCGGCTCCAGCGTCTGCCGGTCGCGCACCAGTTCCAGCCCCAGGTAGAAGCCCGAACCATGGGCGGCACCCGCCAGCGGATACTTATCGACAAGCGCCTGCAACCGCGCCTTGAAATGCCGCCCCACGTCACGGGCGTTGTCCCACAGCCCTTCGTCGCGCATCACATCCAGCACCGCCATGCCGATACGGCAACTGACCGGGCTGCCGCCGGCCGAGGAGAAGAAGTAACCCTCGGCCTCCAGCGCTTCGGCGATCTCGCGGCGGGTGATCACTGCCCCCAGCGGCTGGCCGTTGCCCATGCCCTTGGCCATGGTGATGATATCCGGCACCACGCCCTGCTCCTCAAAGCCCCAGAAGTACTCGCCCAGGCGCCCGTAGCCCACCTGCACCTCGTCGGCGATGCATACCCCGCCCCGCTCGCGCACCTTGGCGTAGGCCTCGCGCAGGTAGCCGGCCGGCAGCGAGATGCCGCCGGCGTTGCCGTACACCGGCTCGCAGATCATGCCCGCCAGTTGGCGGCCACGGGCATCGAGGTCGACGAGCTTGGCGTCGACATCGCGCAGGTAGTCAGCGGCACTGTCGGCGCCCCGGAAGCGACCACGGAAGGTGTTCGGCGCCTCAACCGGGTGCACCCAGTCCGGGCGGGTTTCCAGGGCCTGGGGGTTGTCGGCGATGGAGGTGGAGATCGCATCCGTTGCCACCGACCAGCCGTGGTAGGCCTCCAGCACGCTGAGCAGGTCGCGCCCGCCGCTGTAGGCCCAGGCCAGGCGGATCGCCAGGTCGTTGGCCTCGGTGCCGCTGTTGACCAGGAACACCCGGTCGAAGCCTTCCGGCGCCACTTCCAGCAAGCGCTCGGAGAATTCGGCAATGGCCGCGTAGTGGAAGCGCGAGTTGGTGTTGAGCAACGACCATTGGCGCGCCGACTCGGCGACCATGCGCGGGTGGCCATGGCCGAGCACCGCGACGTTGTTGAGCATGTCCAGGTACGAGCGGCCCTGCATGTCGATCAGGTAGTTGCGCCAGCCGCGTTCGATATGCGGCGGCTGCTCGTAATAGTGCTTCTGCGAGCGGGCGAAGCTGGCATCGCGGCGGGCCAGCAGCGCCTGCGCATCGGCCAGGGGCTCGGCAGCGCAATCAAAGCCCAGCAGCGCCGAAGGCGAAGGGCACAGGGCCAGCCAGGCAGCGGCGGCACTGGGCGTGGCGAAAAACGGCGGCACGGCCTGGCCATCGAGGCACAACTGCACACTGAGGAAGCCACAGGTGGCGCCCAGCGCCTGGCCCCTGGCAAGCAGCTGGCCGTCGGCCGGGGCCTCTTCCAGGCCGTTGAGCCACAGGTTCCAGTGCGCGGTGCGCAGGCAGCCGCGGTTGTCGCCGGCACGCTGCCATACGCCCTCGGCAGGTGCCTGCAGCAGGCTGCCGGGCACCAGGTTCAGTTCCACACCCAAGGCACAGGTGGCGGGCTCCTCGGGGCGGTCGATGTGGGTCTGCGACAGTCGGTACTGGCCGTGCAGGCTGCTGGCCGGCGCAGGCTGGCTGGCCAGCAGGCGCTGGTCGAAGCCCGGCTGTTCCCAGTTGCCGGCCTCGCAGTGCGGGCTCAGCACACCGAGGTCGACCCGGTTGACTATCTGCCCGGCAAGCGCTGGCAGCAACGGCAGGCAACCGCTGAAGTCGGCGCTAGCGGGCCGCTGGCCGGCAGCCTGCAGGATCGCCACTTCCATCAGCGCGGCGGGCACCGCGCAGGCGGTGTCGAAGATTTCCCATTCGTGGGCGATGTTGTCGCGGGTGTACTGATTGAGCGGGTCGATCGCCAACTGCTGCTCGCTGCTGAGCACCAGTACGGCGGCACGCAGCTGCACCAGCGGCCAGAGCGCCTGCAATTCGGCCGTTTCAAGCGGGTTGACGGCCTGGTAGGCGGCCACCGCCGGCAAGATGCGCAGCGGGTCGCCTTCGGCGTGATGCAGCAGCGCCGAACAGGTCACCGACAGGTCGGCGATGCGCCAGCTGCGCAGCAGGTCACCGAAATCGATCACCCCCTGCACTTGCCACTCCCGTTGCCCGTCACGGGCCCAGACCACGTTGTCGTCGGTGATGTCCAGGTGCACCGCCTGGGTCGGCAGTTGCCCGACCAGTGGCGCCAGCTTGTCTGCGGCCTGGCGGGCCAGTTGGGCAACCTGTTGGCGGCGTGCCGGGTCCGTGAGTACCGGCAGCAGGTGCTCGACCAGTGCCTGGGCATGCCGCGGGTCCCACTGCAAGGTGCGGTCCAGGCCCGGGTGCTCGAAACCTGCCAGCGCCTGGTCGACCTGCGCGCACAGCCTGCCCAGCTCAGCCACCACCGACACCGGCAGGTGCTTGAGGCGAGTCAGCGGCTGGCCTTCGATATAACTGAGCAGCCGCACCCGCAGGGGCTGGCCATCGACCTCAAGCGCCAGCAGCGCCTCACCGGCAAGTGATGGCTGCACCTGCGGCACCGGCACGCCACGCTCGCGTAAATACGCCAGGGCGGCGTGCTGGGCCTGCAATTCGACTTCGGCATAGCTGCCGTGGCAGGCCTTGAGCACATAGCGCCCCTGGGCGCTGTCGACGCAAAAATTCACATCCTGCTGGCTACCCAGTGCCTGCAACTCGCCCCGCAGGTCATAATGCGAACGCAGCAGGGCATGGGCCTGGGCTTCACCGAGTGAAGGGCTGGGCTGGCTCGAACGCTGGATCAGGGTGCTCAGGGGCATGCGGGGGACCTCGGTTTTTTTGCCGCTTATATCGCCACTACTGTTGCCGTTATTCAAGAGGCAGCTCGCACCAGGCGACGGACATCGTGCGCCAGCACGATTTACGACGAGCGGCCACAAACAAACCAGCTAGGCTTTTCGCCAAAGCCCTCAGCAAAGGCATTTGCACATGCGCATTCTCGTCACCGGCGGTGCCGGCTTCATTGGCTCGGCCCTGATTCGCCACCTGATCGGCAACACCGAGCATGAAGTACTGAACCTCGACAAGCTGACCTACGCGGGCAATCTGGAATCGCTGCAGCCCATCGCCAGCAACAGCCGCTACGAGTTCGTCCAGGCCGACATCGCCGACCAGGCAACGGTCGCGAAGGTGCTGGAACGCTTCGGGCCCCAGGCGATCATGCACCTGGCGGCCGAGTCCCACGTGGACCGCTCCATCGATGGCCCGGCGGCCTTCATCCAGACCAATATCGTCGGCACCTATGCCCTGCTCGAAGCCACCCGCGCCTGGTGGTCCCGGCTGCCGGCGGCGCAGCGCGAAGCCTTTCGCTTCCACCATATTTCCACCGATGAGGTGTATGGCGACCTTCATGGCGTCGACGACCTGTTCACCGAAACCACGCCCTATGCGCCCAGCTCGCCCTATTCGGCCAGCAAGGCGGCGTCCGACCACCTGGTCCGCGCCTGGCAGCGCACCTATGGGCTGCCGGTACTGCTGACCAATTGCTCGAACAACTACGGGCCTTACCATTTCCCGGAAAAACTGATCCCGCTGATGATCCTCAACGCCCTGGCCGGCAAACCGCTGCCGGTGTATGGCAACGGCCAACAGGTGCGCGACTGGCTGTACGTCGAGGACCACGCCCGGGCGCTGCTCAAGGTGGTGACCGAGGGCCAGGTCGGCGAGACCTACAACATCGGCGGGCATAACGAGCAGAAGAACATCGACGTGGTGCACGAGCTGTGCAAGCTGCTTGAAGAGCTGGCCCCCGAACAACACCCGGTCGGCATAGCGCATTACAAGGACCTGATCACCTACGTGCAGGACCGCCCCGGCCACGACCTGCGCTATGCCATCGACGCCAGCAAGATCGAACGCGAGCTGGGCTGGGTCCCCGAAGAAACCTTCGCAAGCGGTCTGCGCAAGACCGTGCAGTGGTACCTGAACAACCTTGAATGGTGCCGCCGTGTGCAGGACGGCAGCTATCAAGGTGAGCGCCTGGGCAACTCCAACATCAAGGACTTGATCGCATGACCAAAGGTATCGTTCTGGCCGGAGGCTCCGGCACCCGTCTGCACCCCATCACCCTCGGGGTCTCCAAGCAGCTGCTGCCGATCTACGACAAACCGATGATTTACTACCCGGTCTCGGTGCTGATGCTCGCCGGGATCCGCGACATCCTGCTGATTTCCACCCCCCAGGACCTGCCGCAGTACAAGAACCTGTTCGGCGACGGCCACCAGTTCGGCCTCAACATCAGCTACGCCGAACAGCCCTCGCCAGACGGGCTGGCCCAGGCCTTCCTGATCGGCGAGGAGTTCATTGGCGATGACTCGGTGTGCCTGATCCTGGGCGACAACATCTTCCACGGGCAGAGCTTCACCGAACAGCTGCAACGCGCTGTTAGACATGAGTCGGGGGCCACCGTCTTCGGCTACTGGGTCAAGGACCCGGAGCGCTTCGGTGTGGTCGAGTTCGATGAGCAGGGCAATGCCCTGTCGATCGAGGAAAAACCACTGCAGCCCAAGTCCAGCTATGCCGTGACCGGCCTGTATTTCTACGACAACGATGTGGTGCGCATCGCCAAGGATGTACGCCCTTCGGCACGCGGTGAGCTGGAAATCACCGACATCACCAATGCCTACCTAAAACGCGGCGACCTGCGCGTGGAGCGCTTCGGCCGCGGCTTTGCCTGGCTCGATACCGGCACCCATGAGAGCCTGCTGGACGCCTCGCAGTACGTGCAGACCATCGAGAACCGCCAAGGGCTGAAAGTGGCCTGCCTGGAAGAGATCGCCTTCAACCAAGGTTGGATCAGCCGCGAAGAGTTGTTGGCCAAGGCCGAAAAACTGAAAAAGACCGGATACGGTCAATACCTGGGCAAACTGGCCAAAGAATCTGCATGAAAATCATTGCCACCAAAATACCCGACGTGATGATCATCGAACCCAAGGTGTTCGGTGACGATCGGGGGTTTTTCCTCGAAAGCTTCAACGCCCGGGTGTTCGCCGAACTGACCGGGTTCAAGGGCGGCTTCGTCCAGGACAACCACTCGCGCTCGGCGCACAACGTGCTGCGCGGCCTGCACTACCAGGTGCGGAACACCCAGGGCAAGCTGGTGCGGGTGGTTCACGGCGAAGTGCTGGACGTGGCGGTGGACGTGCGCCGCAGCTCCAAAACCTGTGGCCAGTGGGTGGCGCTGCGCCTGTCCGCCGAAAACCGTCGCCAGTTGTGGATCCCGCCCGGCTTTGCCCATGGCTTCGTGGTGCTGAGCGAGTCGGCCGAGTTCCTGTACAAAACCACCGATTATTACAATCCCGGTGCCGAGCACTGCATCCGCTGGGATGACCCCGACCTGAGCATCGACTGGCAGTTGAATGGGGTAGAGCCAAAGCTTTCCGACAAGGACAAGCTGGGCAAACGCTTCAGCGAACTGCGCAAGGCAGGGAGCCTGCTGCCATGAAAGTGCTGGTCTGCGGCCGCAATGGCCAGGTGGCCCAGGCACTGCAAGGCGCGCTGGCCGGCCTGGGCGAGATCCACCTGCTGGGCCGCGAGCAGCTCGACCTTGCCCACCCGCAGCAGTTGCGCGCGCCGCTGCGCGAGCTGAGGCCCGACCTGGTCATCAATGCCGCGGCCTACACCGCAGTGGACCAGGCCGAAAGCGAGCCGCACCTGGCTTTCACCATCAACGCCGAGGCCCCCCGGGTGCTCGCCGAAGAGGCCGCGCACCTGGGCGTGCCGCTGATCCACTATTCCACCGACTATGTCTTCGATGGCAGCAAGGCGGCGCCCTATGCCGAAGACGATGCACCGAACCCGCTGGGCGTCTATGGCCACAGCAAGCTTGCCGGCGAACAGGCCATCACGGCAGTCGGCGGCGAACACCTGATCCTGCGCACCAGCTGGGTCTACTCGCGGCACGGGCGCAACTTCCTGCTGACCATGCAGCGCCTGCTGCAGGAGCGCCCGCAATTGAAGGTGGTGAACGACCAGATCGGCGCACCCACCTGGGCCGGCACCCTTGCCGCCAGCACCCGCGCCCTGATCGAGCGCTGGCAACAGGGCCAGGCCGGCGCCTGGGGCACCTATCACCTGACCGCGCAGGGCGAAACGTCGTGGTTCGGCTTTGCCCAGGCCATCGCGCAGCAGCTCAAGGCACAAGGCCTGCCTTGCGCCGAGCTGCTGCCGATCGCGTCGAGCGAATACCCCACGCCCGCGCAAAGGCCGCTCAACTCGCGCCTGGACTGCTCGCGCCTGGCGCGCGAATGGCAGGTTACGCAGCCGCACTGGCACGAGGCGCTGATCGACTGCCTCAAGTAGCGCATAATTGCGCCAGACTCTTCTGGCGCCCTTTTCCGATGATTGCCAAACCCACACCGCCTCGCCGCCCCCGCTGGCGCAGCCTTGCCCTGCTGGCGCTGTGCCTGACCCCACTGCTGTGGCCCCTGCATCACCTGGCCGAGCGCTATTACCAGGAAGAACTGGCCTCGCAGAACCGCCAGACCCTCGACCTCTACGTCGCCAACCTGCTCGGCACCCTGCACCGCTACGAGACCCTGCCGCAGATCCTCGGCGATCTGCCTGCCCTGCGCGGCGTGCTGGCCGACCCGTTCAAGCTCGAGGCGGTGACCAACGCCAACCGCCTGCTCAAGCACATCACCCAGCAGACCGGTGCCGAAGTGATGTACCTGATGGATGTCAGCGGCAACACCCTGGCCGCCTCCAACTGGGACAAGCAGGACAGCTTCGTCGGCCGCAACTTCTCGTTCCGGCCGTACTTCATCGAAGCCATGGACGGCCACCTGGGGCGCTTCTTCGGCCAGGGCACGACATCGGCCAAGCGCGGCTACTTCTTCGCCGCCGCCGTGCACGACCGTGAGCGGGTGATCGGCGTGCTGGTGGTCAAGGTCGACCTCGACCACACCGAAACCCTCTGGGGCCGCACCCCCGAGCAGCTGCTGCTGACCGACCAGAACGGCGTGGTGGTGCTCACTTCGCGCCCGGACTGGCGCTTTCGCGCCACCCGTGAACTGACCGAGGCCGAGCGCCAGGCGATCATCGCCATCCAGCCGTACCCGACCCAGGCGCCGCAACCGTTGAGCCTGAACCACGACGCCTGGCTCACGCAGACCCGCGACATCAAGGAAACCGGCTGGCAGGTCAGCATCCTCGCGCCGCGCACCCTGGTCGACCGCTCGGTGCAGACGGTCATGGCCATCGGCGCCGGTGCGCTGCTGGTGACCATGCTGCTGGCTGGCCTGGTGATGCAGCGCCGCCGCCATTACATCGACCGCATCGACTTCGAGGCCCGCGCCCGCCATGAGCTGGAAAACCGCGTGGTGGAGCGCACCGCCGACCTCGAAGGCCTCAACACCCGGCTCAAAAGCGCCGTGCTGGAGCGCGAGAACGCCCAGCAGGAGCTGGTGCGCGCCCAGGACGAGCTGGTCCAGGCCGGCAAGCTGTCGGTGCTCGGCACCATGTCGGCGAGCATCAGCCATGAACTCAACCAGCCGCTGGCGGCGATCCGCAGTTACGCCGAGAACGCCGAGATCCTGCTCGACCACCAGCGTTCCGAGGACGTGCGCGGCAACCTCAAGCTGATCGGCGAACTGACCGGGCGCATGGCCTCGATCATCGCCCACCTGCGCGCCTTTGCCCGCCGCGACCGTCACGCCCCGGAAAGCGTGGCCCTGCAGCCGGCACTGGACGACGCCCTGGCGCTGCTGGCCAAGCGCCGCCGGGCCATGGCCGTGGAGCTGGTGCGTGACCTGCCGGAAGCCACCCTGTGGGTACAGGCCGGCGAAACCCGCCTGCGCCAGGTGCTGGGCAACCTGCTGGCCAATGCCCTGGACGCGCTCACCGAAAAGGCCAACCCGCGCAAGCTGTGGCTAAGTGCCGAGCGCCAGGACGATTGCGTCTACCTGTACATTCGCGACAACGGCCCAGGCTTCAGCCGCCAGGCCCTGGAGCACGCCAAAGAGCCGTTCTTCACCACCAAGACCCGCACCCAGGGCCTGGGGCTGGGGTTGGCCATCTGCGAAAGCCTGATGCGCGCCCTGGGCGGTGAGCTGCTGCTGGCCAACCACCCGGAAGGCGGCGCCCTGCTGACCCTGCAACTGCGCGTGGCCAAGCCTGGCGCCAACCTGCAATCTTCGGAGGACACCTCGGCATGACCACCGAGACACTGATCGACAGCCACGCCCAGGTGATCCTGGTCGATGACGACCCGCACCTGCGCCAGGCGCTGAGCCAGACCCTCGACCTGGCCGGGCTCAAGGTGGTGGCGCTGGCCGATGCCCAGGGCCTGGCCGCGCGCATCGAGGCCGACTGGCCGGGCGTGGTGGTCAGCGACATCCGCATGCCCGGCATCGATGGCCTGCAACTGCTGGAGCAACTGCACGCCCGTGACAGCGAACTGCCGGTGCTGCTGATCACCGGCCACGGCGATGTGCCGCTGGCGGTGCAGGCGATGCGTGCCGGGGCCTATGACTTCCTGGAAAAGCCCTTTGCCACTGACGCCCTGCTCGACAGCGTGCGCCGTGCCCTGGCCCTGCGCCGGCTGGTGCTGGACAACCGCAGCCTGCGCCTGGCCCTGAGCGACCGCCAGCAACTGGCCACGCGCCTGGTCGGCCTGTCGCCGGCCATGCTGCGCCTGCGCGAGCAGATCGGCGCCCTCGCCGGCACCCGCGCCGACGTACTCATCCTCGGTGAGACCGGCGCCGGCAAGGAGGTGGTGGCGCGTGCCCTGCACGACCTGTCGAGCCGCCGCGACGGCCCGTTTGTGGCGATCAACGCCGGCGCCCTGGCCGAATCGGTGGTCGAGAGCGAGCTGTTCGGCCACGAGCCAGGGGCGTTCACCGGCGCCCAGAAGCGCCGCATCGGCAAGTTCGAGTTCGCCAACGGCGGCACGCTGTTCCTCGACGAGATCGAGAGCATGAGCCTGGATGTGCAGGTCAAGTTGCTGCGCCTGTTGCAGGAGCGGGTGGTCGAGCGCCTGGGCGGCAACCAGCTGATCCCGCTGGACATCCGCATCATCGCCGCGACCAAGGAAGACCTGCGCCAAGCCGCCGATCAGGGCCGCTTCCGTGCCGACCTGTATTACCGGCTGAACGTCGCGCCGCTGCGCATCCCGGCACTGCGCGAGCGTGGCGACGACATCCTGGTGCTGTTCCAGCATTTCGCCGATGCCGCCAGCGAGCGCCACGGCCTGGCGCCCCACAGCCTGCAACCCGCCCAGCGCGCCATGCTGCTGCGCCACGAATGGCCAGGTAACGTGCGCGAGCTGCAGAACGCCGCCGAACGCTTCGCCCTGGGCCTTGAACTGGCCCTCGACGGGCAGCCGCCAGCCACCCCCAACGACGTTCACCTGCCCGTGCCGAGCGGCAACCTGAGCGAGCAGGTCGAACAGTTCGAACGCTCGCTGATCGCCGCCGAACTGGCCCAGCCACACAACTCCATGCGCAGCCTTGCCGAAGCCCTCGGCATCCCGCGCAAGACCCTGCACGACAAGCTGCGCAAGCATGGCATGAGCTTCGACGGCGCCAGCGGCGGGCACGACGACCATGAGGACAACCGTCAATGAGCACCGACAGCCAGTACCTGCAAGCCGTACTGCACAGCGACATTCCCCTGACCCGCGAGATGGGCATGGCGGTCATCGACTGGCAAGGCCACTGCCTGCGCCTGCAGCTGCCGCTGGCCCCCAACGTCAACCACAAGAGCACCATGTTCGGCGGCAGCCTGTATTGCGGCGCGGTGTTGGTGGGTTGGGGCTGGCTGCACCTGCGCTTGCGTGAGCTGGGCATCGATGACGGGCACATCGTCATCCAGGAAGGGCAGATCAGTTATCCACTGCCGGTGACCGGTACCGCCGTGGCGCGTTGCCCGGCGCCGGACGAGAAAGCCTGGGAGCGGTTCCTGACGATGTACCAGCGCCGCGGGCGGGCGCGATTGACGCTGGAGACGGTGGTGAGCAACGAGGGCAGTGACGAGCCTGCGGTGAGATTCACCGGGCAGTACGTGCTGCACCGCTGATCTTCCCAGCAGGAGGCTGCGTAGAGGAACCATTGTTCAATCGCATCGCGCCCCTGTGGGAGCGGCTTTAGCCGCGAAGCAGGCGATGCGGTGGATGGCACCGGCGTTGCCGGTGTTCGCGGCTAAAGCCGCTCCCACAGGGCCCTGCCAAATCAGAAAATCATGTGCAGTTCTGTAGGAGCGGCCTTGTGCCGCGATGGGCTGCAAAGCAGCCCCGGCTTACTCAAGTTCGGATCGCGCCCGCCAGCTCGATCAACGCCTGCCGCCAATCGGCAGCCTTGGGCAACGCCAGGAAAAACGGGTTGAGCAACGATTCCCGTGGCGGGTATTGAAACGCCTGACCATCCAGCCCGATCACCTCGCCACCGGCCCCTTCCAGCACGCCCTGCGCGGCAGCGGTGTCCCACTGCGAAGTCGGCGCCAGCCGCGGATAGCAGTCGGCAGCGCCCTCGGCGAGCAGGCAGAACTTCAACGAGCTGCCGATATTGGCCAGTTCCAGCTCCCCCACGGCGCTTGTCAGGCCAGCCAGCAGCGCTTCCTGCTCGGGGCTCGAATGCCGGCGGCTGGCGACCACGGTGAAGCGGCCATCCTGTGGCGGCGCATTGCGCACCTGGATCGCCTGCGCCTCGGCATCGCGCTCGGCACGCCAGGCCCCCAGCTCGCGACCGCCGAAGTAACAACGGCCATTGGTCGGCATCGCCACCACACCAAACACCACCTCGCCCTGCTCGATCAGCGCAATGTTGACGGTGAACTCTTCACTGCCAGCGATGAATTCCTTGGTACCGTCCAGCGGGTCGACCAACCACCAGCGCTGCCAGGCGGCGCGGGTTTGCAGCGGGATATCACAGTCTTCCTCGGACAGCACCGGGATCTGCGGAGCCAGCGCTTGCAGGCCATCGGCAATGATCCGGTGCGCAGCCAGGTCGGCAGCGGTCACCGGCGAGTCGTCGGCCTTGGTGGTGACTGCCACGCCTGCGCGCCAGAACGGCAGGATGGCCTCGCCGGCCAACTGGGCGAGCTTCACCACGTGCCGCATCAGCTGAAGATCGTTCATGCGCTCAGCACCCCACGCTGGATCAGCAGGTCACGCGCCAGGTACAACGCCGCCAGGGCCCGGCCTTCGCTGAACTGCGGGTGCATGGCCAGCGCCGACAGCTCGCGCAGGTTGACCTTGTCGACCCGCATTGGCTCCGGCTCATCACCCTCCAGCCGTTCTTCGTACAGGTCGGTGGCCAGCACTACCTGGATCTTCTGGCTCATGTAACCGGGCGACAACGACAGCTCGGTCAGGTGCTCCAGCTGGCGTGCGCCGAAACCAGCCTCTTCCTTGAGCTCGCGGTCAGCGGCGGCCAGCACGTCCTCACCCGGCTCGATCAGGCCTTTGGGCAGGGACAGTTCGTATTCATCGGTGCCGCCGCAATATTCCTCGACCAGCACTGCGTGCTCGGCATCGAGCATGGCCACGATCATCACCGCGCCATAACCATTGCCCCGGCCGACCAGTCGCTCATAGGTGCGTTCGGTGCCGTTGGAAAAGCGCAACTGCACGGCTTCGACGCGGAACAGGCGGCTGCTGGCGACGATCTCGCGGCTGAGGACGGTGGGTTTCTGGCGCATGGGGCGGCTCCTTGGCGTGAACGGGTTACTATACCGTGGCTTGCCACCTGATCGAGAGTTTCCCATGCCCGTTCTTCCCTGGTCCGCCATCGATACTGTCCTGCTGGACATGGACGGCACCCTGCTCGACCTACACTACGACAACCGCTTCTGGCTGCAGCACCTGCCCCAGCGCTACGCCGAGCTGCATGGCGTGAGCCGGGCGATGGCCGAAATGGAGCTGCAGCCGCTGTTCGAGCAACATGCCGGGACGCTGAACTG
Source organism: Pseudomonas sp. TWI923 (assembly GCF_039673365.1). Lineage (NCBI taxonomy): Bacteria > Pseudomonadati > Pseudomonadota > Gammaproteobacteria > Pseudomonadales > Pseudomonadaceae > Pseudomonas > Pseudomonas sp. TWI923. Next base: position 86,674 of record NZ_JBDJLM010000013.1, read on the forward strand.
GTACTGCCTGGACTTCTGGAGCCGCGAGCTGCGCCTGCCGATCCGCGAGCTGAAGCAGGAGATCGCCGACCTGATCGCCTTGAAGCCGGATGCCGACACCTTCCTCGCCGCCATCCGCAAGGCCGGCAAGCGGGTGGTGATGATCACCAATGCGCACCGCGATTCACTGTCGCTGAAACTGGAGCGGGTGGAACTGGCGCCGTATTTCGAGCGGTTGATCAGCTCGCACGACTACGGATATCCGAAGGAAAGCCCGCAGTTCTGGGACGCGTTGCAGGCGGACATCGGATTTGAACCGGCGCGCAGCCTGTTCATCGATGACACCCTGGCGATTCTGCGCAGTGCCCGGCGATTTGGGGTGGGGCACCTGCTGGCGGTGCGCCAGCCGGATAGTCGGGCCGAGCCGCGAGATACCCAGGAGTTCGCGGCGGTCGAGGATTACCGGGCGTTGTTGACAGGACTCTAGGCCCTATCGCGGGGCCAGCCCCCACCCCCCATACCGTGGGAGCGGGCGTGCCCCCCCCTTAGGGGCGTCGGGGATACGCAAAAACCGCCCCCCA